>JAKAKE010000197.1 GCA_021824625.1 Bacteroidota bacterium
TTAATTTTCAATAAATTTTCAATTTTTAATTTTCAATAAATTTTCAATTTTTAATTTTCAATAAATTTTCAATTTTTAATTTTCAATAAATTTTCAATTTTTAATTTTTAATAAATTTTCAATTTTTAATTTTCAATAAATTTTCAATTTTTAATTTTCAATAAATTTTTAATTTTTAATTTTCAATAAATTTTTAATTTTTAATTTTTAATAAATTATCAATTATCAATTATCAATTATCAATTATATTTTTAGTTTGTTATTCAAATATTCGTCGTATAGTCTTCTTAATTGTCTAACGTCATCCCATACCAATTTCTTCCAGTTTGGATTTCTAAGTAAAGCGGCAGGGTGGTATGTAACAACCATTTTTATTCCGTGATAATTTTGCACAATTCCCCTGATTTCACTCATTTTGTTTTTCTTTTTCAGCAAAGTATCAATTGCAGTCAAACCTAGAGCAAGGATAAATTTTGGTTGAATGAGTTCGATCTGTTTGATTAAATACGGTTCGCATTCATCTATTTCAGAAGGAAAAGGTGCCCTGTTTTCGGGTGGACGACATTTGAGAATATTGCAAATAAAAACATCATCCCTCGATAAACCGATTGACTCGATTATTTTTGTAAGTAATTGTCCTGCTCTGCCAACAAATGGCTTACCTTGTTCATCTTCATCTGCTCCCGGAGCTTCACCGATAAGCATAATGTCAGCCTGTGGATTACCTGTGCCAAATACAAAATTCTTTCTTGTTGCTCCCAATGGGCAATTTTGGCAATTATGAATTTTTTCATACAGGTCACCGAGATTTTTAGTTTTCTTCCATTCAGGTTCATTAGTAAATAAATCTGTAGGTTCATCGGCTATAACGATTTTTCTTTGCTCCTTTTCTTTTTTCGGAATTGGTTCATTTTGAAATAATACTTTAATTGCAGAATCGGTAGATGTATCCTTTTCGGTGTATAATACATTACCATAAACTTCCTGCTGTTGCCTGAAGTATTGACCAACTAATTCATTTAAAGTTTTATCAGCCATCATTAATAAAAATTTTCAATTTTCAATTTTCAATTTTCAATAAATTTATAATTTTTTAATTTTCAATTACCGAAATAATTTTATTTTTTCATTCTGTTTTCAATTATCATTTTAAATTTTAAATTATCAATTAATTCAAATATAATCTTTTATAGGTATTTCACCTTTAAGAGCATAATATGTTCCTTCGGCAAGCGCTCGCATTTCGTCTTCACCGGGATAGACTTTGATAGGTGCAAGGAAAGAAACTTTATCTATGATATAATTAATAATTCTCTCAGAATATGCGAGGCCGCCTGTAATCAATATACGGTCAATTTTACCTTCTAACACTGCAGAACAAGCTCCAATTTCCTTGGAGACCTGGTATGCCATTGATTCAAGAATCAGTTTCGCTTTGGCATCACCATTAATTATACGTCTTTCAACTTCTGATGCATCATTCGTACCGAGATAAGCTACCATTCCACCTTTTCCAGTTATCATTTTCCTTATTTCATGTAATTGATATTTATCAGAAAAGCACAATTTTGCCAACGCTCCTGCAGGTAGTGTTCCTGCTCTTTCCGGCGAGAAGGGGCCTTCACCATCCAAACCGTTATTTACGTCTATGACTCTTCCGTTCTTATGCACACCGACTGTTATACCACCTCCCAGATGAACAACAATCAGATTCAATTCATTATAATTCTTTCTGTACTCTCTGGCATATCTTCTTGCAACTGCTTTTTGATTTAATGCGTGAAAAATGCTGATTCTCGGGAGTATTGGATTTCCGGAGATTCTTGCGATGTCATCTAGTTCATCAACAACAACAGGGTCAACAATAAAGGCATCAATTATTTTAATGTTTTCGTTTGCAATTTCTTTAGCGAGAATACCTCCGATATTTGAAGCATGTTCACCGAGAAGTTCTTTTTTTAAATCATTAATCAATACATCATTTACCCTGTAAACCCCGCCGGGAATGGGCTTGAGTAAACCTCCTCTTCCGACAACAGCATCCAAAGAATGAACATCAATTTTTGCATTTGATAGTGAATCAATAATGATTTTTTTTCTGAACTGGTATTGGTCAATGATTCTAGGATATTGTCCTAATTCCTCTGAACTATGCCTTAATACTGTTGTGAATATTTCATTTAAATCATCAAAAACAGAAATTTTGGTTGAAGTTGAACCGGGATTAATAGCTAAAATTCTCATTATTAAAAAATAATCTAAAATTATAATAACTAACATTCATTATTATTTCACTATTCATTATTCGTTATTCACTAATCAGTAGCTTGCTGCTAATGCAATAGACATGAGTTTGCTCCTGTCACCATCAGACCTGGATGTTAATACAATAGGGACTGAAGCACCTAAAATAATTGCAGCCACTGTGGCATTAGCAAAATATGTCAAACTTTTATATAAAATATTTCCTGATTCGATATCGGGTGTTAAAAGTAAATCAACATCTCCACTAACATCACTTATAATACCTTTATGTTCGGCTGATTCTTTTGATATAGCATTATCGAATCCAAGAGGGCCATCAATTATACAACCCTTAATTTGTTTTCTTCGGTTCATCATCGTCAAAAGTGCAGCATGTATTGTTGCTTCCATTTTAGGATTAACTGTTTCGACAGCCGCTATTACAGCAATTTTTGGGTATTCAATTCCGATTTTGTGAAAACAATCAACAGCATTATTAAGTATGTCAATTTTTTCTTCGAGAGCTGGAGCTATATTCTGTGCAACATCTGTTATTGCAAGGAGCTTATGATAATTTTTCAATTCAAAGAAACCAATGTGGCTAAGAAGCTGTCCAGTCCTTAATCCATTCTCCTTATCAAGAATTGCTCTGAGGTAATCGGCAGTGTTAACCATACCTTTCATGAGTATCTGTGCTTTATTTTCCCTGATTAAACCGACACAGATTTTGCAAGCTTGAGAAGGATTTATCTCATCAAATATATCAATTCCTTTTAAATCAAATTGAATCTTTGAAGAAATTTCTTCGATTTTTTTTCTGTTACCAACAAGAATGGGTTCAACTATGTTTCCTTTTCTCGCAGCTGCAATTGCTTCAAGCACTGGCTGGTCTTCGGCAGCAGCTACTGCAATTTTCTTTTTCGATTTGCTTGTGGCAATTTCGATAAAAGTATTTAATGTTTTTAGAATCATAGCTCAATTAATCCAAGTTAAAATTCAAAAAATATATAATAACACTGCTATTGAACAGTGTAGAATAATTAAATTAATTTATTCTAAACTTCCTACAACTTTTTTTACTGCATCCAGGATTTCATGTGATTTGACAAGCTCTTTCATTTTATTATGGTCGTTGTAAAGCGGCCTGTCAATATCGAGGAAATCAATGTGCTTTCTGATTACTTCTTTTGCGGTTGAAACACCATTCCCGGTTTTAAATTCACGAAAATCAAGAGCCTGAGCCGCCGCCATAAACTCAATGCCAAGTATGCCGCAGGCATTATCAAGTATCTGTGCATTTTTCAATGCAGTATTCATTCCCATCGATACAAAATCTTCCTGGTCAGCCGCGGCAGGAATTGATTGTATTGATGCAGGATTTGAAAGTATCCTTTGTTCGACAATTAGCATATCCGCCGTATATTGGCTTAACATCATTCCTGAGAACATGCCTGCACCTTTGGTTAAGAATGCCGGTAAACCCACACTCAAAGCAGGATTTAACAATCTGTTCAACCTGCGCTCCGAAAGAACACTTACCATAGTGATTGATGCACCTGCAAAATCCATAGGAAGGGATACGGGTGTCCCTTGGAAATTTGCGCCGGTTAAAGTAATATTATCTTCAGGAATAAATATCGGGTTATCGCCAACTCCGTTTAGCTCGGTTTCAACTTGTGTCCTTGCATAAGCGACTACATCATGGGCGGCACCAATTACCTGCGGAGTAGAGCGCATTGAATAAGCATCCTGCACTTTTGTTTTCATTTTACCTGTTAACAGGTCACTGCCTTCTATACATTTCCTTATTGCATTTGCACTTCTTTGAGCGCCGGTGAATCCTCTCATTTTATGTAATCTAATATCATAAGGTTTCATATTTGCGAGAAGAGCCTCGAGAGTCATTGATGCGGCTATTTCAGCCTGCATCAGGAATTTATTAAAATCGTAAATATGTATGGCACTCATGGCTGTCAATAAATTTGAGCCGTTAATCACCGCAAGGCCATCCCTTGCTTTTAAGCCGGGGACGAGTATGCCTGCTTTTTCCAATGCGATTTTACCAGGGAGCTTTTCACCCTTGTAAAAGGCTTCTCCTTCACCCATCATGAGTAATGCCACTTGTGACATTGGTGCTAAATCACCGCATGCTCCAACAGAACCTTTCTGGCAGACAACGGGGGTTACACCTTTATTAAGCATATCCACAAGAGTTAGTGTGATATCGAGCCTGCACCCTGAATTGCCATGTGCATGGACATTAATCCTTCCAGCCATTGCCCCGCGTACATACTCAATCGGGGCAGGTTCACCGATGCCGGCTGAATGATTATAAATTAAATATTTTTGAAAATCTTTGATTTGCTCATCAGTCAGAACAATCTCGGAAAATTCACCGATACCCGTATTGACACCGTACATGATTTCCCTTGCTTCAATTTTTTTCTCGAGCATAGCACGGCAGGTATTGATTCTGTCAATTGATGATTGAGCCAGTTCCACCTTTTCATTATGCCGTGCAATACTAACTAATTTTTCAATGGTCATTGACTGGCCATTTATTGTTATAGCCATAAAATCCTACTAAAGTAATATCTATTAAAACGGTATTATATCCTTAGAACCCATTACAAATTGCAACACTCTACCAAACCCTAAACCCATACCCGAACGTTCAACAGGATTGTTCTTAAATAAATTCAGGTATTCCTCAAACATTTCAGTAACTTCTTCGGGTTTACCGTCATGCCTTGTCTTCAATTCTTTGAGCTGACTAATCATTGTTCCTTCATAAAGTCTTTTCTTGAGTATTTCATAATCATATTCACGAACGGAACCGCCAATTGATTCACCCGAGTTTTTCAATATAACATCTACACATTCACAGGTTTGTCTTTCGGGAGAGTCTTCACGTACCAACTTCATATTGAAAAATTTAATTTTTTCGGGATAGCGGGTAATCATTAAATTTTGGTCAAAATAATCAACTAAAAAGATTTCAAAAGCAGATGAAAAATCTTCACCCCATTCAATTTTGAATTTTGTTTTCAAAATTTCTACAGCTTCGGTGTATGTTATTGTTTTAAATCCTTTTTCATAGTAAATATATAAATTATGATGCTCACGGGTAGTCAGTAAACCATGTTTTGAAGAAACATTCAGAACGGTTATAAAAATATAATTAAGTAAGTCCTTACAATGTTTCAGCAGCCATTTCATATCTGTATCGAGAGCCTCAGTTTCAAGCAATTCAAAATCATTAAGATGCCTTCCGTCAGAAACCCATTGCTTATTATCCCTTCTATAGCTTCTGTTGGTTGAAAACATCCTGGGTAAGCCGTTGAGAAAAATATCCCTTTCGAGATGAAGCTGTACTGTCTGGGATAAAGTCTGGAATCTTTCTTCGTTGAGGGTAAATACATTGCTGACTGCTTCGCATGAGCCGGTGGCATTTGTAATACCCGCATAAGGAATTCCGACAAAACCCTCGTTCCATAAAAATTCGAGTGCTGATTGATAAATCAATCCCTTGAGAATAACTGTATTTTTGTTCATGAAAAAAATACCTCACATTTTTAATCCCACAATTGTGGGTTTAATTCCTCGAAGCTTGCTTCGTTATCAATTAGATTAAAATTAGATACTCCTTAGCTTGCTACGGAGTAGTTCATTTGTTCTTTATGCGGAATATCCGCTGTTTATTCAGAACAATTTTCTGCTGCTACTAATTATTAATTTTTGTTATATAATGTACCCATTAATTCGGGTTTCATAAAAATAAATATTTTTTATTCTCAAGGAAGATGTTATCTTTAATTAAATTTTCCAAACCAATCATCATTATTATAAGTCCTGATTCAAAATTTCAATATTAATTGTAAATTTCAATCATCATTTTTTACGACATCAAACTGCAAATTGATGCTACATTGATAATATCATCCGTACTGCATCCACGTGATAAATCACAGTAAGGTTTCTTCAGTCCCTGTACAATCGGACCAACTGCTTCGGCACCAGCGAGCCTCTCAGTTAATTTATATCCGATATTCCCGGCATCCAGGTCAGGAAAAATCAATACATTAGCTTTACCGGCAACAGGAGAGCCTTTGCATTTTCTTTCGCCAATTGAAGCAATAAGTGCCGCATCTGCCTGCATCTCCCCGTCAACCAATAAGCCGGGTGCTTTTTCTTTCAGAATTTTAGTAGCATTAATTACTTTATCAACGTGAGGATGTGTGGCACTTCCTTTAGTTGAGAATGAAAGCATCGCAACACGCGGTTCTTCTCCGGTAACAGCCTGAAAATTTTTTGCAGATGATAATGCTATGTCAGCAAGTTGTTGTTCATTCGGGTCGGGATTCACAGCACAATCGGCAAAACATAGAAGTTTATCAGGAAATACCATAATGAAAAAACTGCTGACAATTGAAATTCCTTCTGCAACACCTACAGTGTGAATAGCAGCGCGAATAACATCTCCCGTGGAGGAAATATTTCCACCGACCACTGCTCTTACTCTCCCTGTTTCCAAAAGTAAACCAGCAAAATAAAGTGGAGTCTCAACTAATGAATTTGCTTCTTCGAGAGATAAACCCTTTGATTTTCTTTTTTCATATAATAAATTTCCAAATTCTTTTTTCACATCTGCAGTTTCAGGAAATGTCACCTTGAGCGAAGTCGAAGGGTCAATGATTTCAATATCATTAACATTGACATTGTTATTTGCAGCAATCTTTTGAATATTGTTCTCATTACCAATTAGAACAGGCAGTGCAATTTTCCCATCAATAAGGTATCTTGCTGCCTTCAGAACCCTAATGTCTTCAGCGTCAGGAAAAGCAACTTTCAAATTCAGCACTTTTGCCTTCGCCCTAATACCATCCGTAAATTTCATCTCACTCATCTTAAATTATTAATACATATAACCACAATTCGTAATTCGTAATACGTAATTCGTAATTCGTAATTAATTTACCATATTCTTGGTACATTCAGAACAACTCTTAAAGTATCACGCGCTAAAATCAATTCTTCATTTGTCGGAATAACAAATATTTCAACTCTACTATTGGCAGAGCTAATCATCATTTCTTTTCCTCCATAAGCCTGCTCATTAAGGTTGTCATCAATTTCGATACCCAGCCAATCGAGTCCTGTTATAATTTTTTTCCTGATTTCCTGTGAATTTTCCCCTATACCCCCGGCAAAGCAAATCGCATTGGCACCGTTCATTTGTGCGATATAAGCACCAATGTACTTACGAACTTTTCCGCAAAACATTTCGACGGCAAGAATAGCTCTTCTATCCTGATGTTCTTTGATTTCATCCAGCAAGTCGCGCATATCATTTGTCAATCCTGATATACCGAGAACACCCGAACGTTTGTTCAATACAGAAAAAACTTCGTCAATGCTTGTTCCTTCTTTATGCATAAGGTATTCAATAACAGTCGGGTCAATATCACCGCATCGGGTTCCCATCATCAATCCGTCGAGAGGGGTCATACCCATAGAAGTATCAAGTGAATAACCGCCTTTTATAGCACATGCTGAAGCACCATTTCCGAGATGTAGAGTAATAATATTTGTATCTTCTCTTTCCTTGCCGGTAATTTTTCTGTATCTGTAAGAGATATACCTGTGAGATGTGCCATGAAAGCCGTATTTCCTGACTTTGAACCTTCTGTAGGTTTGGTAAGGAATAGCATAAAGATAGGATGTTTCGGGCATCGTTGAATGGAAAGATGTGTCGAATACTGCAACTTGAGGAGTCGATGGCCCGAACTGTTCCCGTGCCGCATAGATACCTTTGAGATTAGCGGGATTATGCAGGGGAGCCAAGTCAATGCAGTCTTCGATTCCGGCAATGACTTCCTTATCAATTTTTACGGATTTTTTAAACCTTTCTTCACCGTGAACCACTCTATGCCCGATGGCGTGTATGTCTTCGAGGCTTCTAATTCCCGGAACCTCGGTTTCGGGGTCCGTAATCCATTTGATTACATAGTTCAATGCCGCCCTATGGTCACGCAAAGGTGATGCCTGCTTGAATGGGGGTTGTCCTTCTACCTGAAAAGTAATTATTGCCTGGCTGCCAACTCTTTCAATTAATCCCTTTGCTAAGGTCCTGTCTTTGTCTTCCTTAATTAAATCAAGGTCAGTTTCAATAATTTGGAATTTTAATGACGAGCTGCCACAATTTAAAACAAAAATATTCATAATTAAACCTGAATTTATAAACAAGAAAATATATATAAAAGATTATTTTCATTGAAAACATTCAGATTACAAATATAGCTAAAAAAAAGTAATTCTTTTTTTAATTCTGACTTTCCAAAAAAAAATATTTTCAGTCAAATTAATAATTTAAAACAAAAATAGTTGCATTTTAATATTTTTATTTCTTATGTTTGAAATACTTAGCCTAAATTTTTATTTTATTTAAAAACATCTCTTTTTAAAAACGGGAGGGGTTATGAATTACCTATTACACAATTTGAGGAAAATCAACCATAGTGTTGTTTTTCTTGCAATGATTTTCAGTTCTAATTGTCTGTTAAGTTCAAATATTTCTGAGGTTAAAACTTATGGGAATTTCGAGACAGCAGGTATAATCATTAAAGTTGATGGTATGAACTTTAATGAATCAGCACAGATTGAATACAAAAAAGCAGGAACAGGTTTATTTAAGCCAGGGCATGACTTTGTGAGATATGACGGGAATCATCTTGCTACAAGCCTATTTAAACTTGAATTGAACACAACTTATGATTTAAGGATTACCTTAAATGACCCTGATGGCGTTACGGGAACAAATCCAATGACAATAAAGGTTACAACTAAGCCTGAGTTTTCAATACCAGTTCCACTTCGAATAGTTAATGTTTCTAATCAAACAGAACTCGATGAAGCAATTACAAATTTACAGGCCGGAGATGAAATAAGGCTGGCGGCTGGAACTTATGTGAATGGGATACACGTTTTTAACATATCTGGAACTATTTTTAATCCCATTGTATTTACCTCACAGAACATTACAAAACCAATAATTCAGGGAAATACCGACAATGGAATTGGGATAGAAGCCGGTGCTTATTTTATTTTCAATAATCTTGAAGTTCATAATGAATCGGGTGCCGGTGTGTTTTTCAGAGGATGTCATGATATGGTTATAACAAATTGTTACATACATGACAATCAACCCGGAGATTATACTGCAAATATTTCCATACAACATGGTGAAGAAGGAACTCCACCTTTAGCTGGAAATTTTCTGATTATGAATAATGTTATTTCCGATGAAATACATGATCCAGTGGAAGAAAACCAGGGGCCGGGGGAACCAAATACAAATGTTCCGGGACAGTCCTATTTTGGAATTGACTGCAGATATACCCCGGGACCATTTATCACTATCAGAAATAATTTAATTTATGGTGTTGTTGATGGAATTCACCCTTGTGCCGATGAAGGTGGATCTCCTGTGATGGGTCCTGATGAATTAGATGTTCTTAATTCTTGGGTTGACCGGGAATTGGATATTTATAACAATGTGATTTATGATTGTAAGGATGATGATATTGAATTAGACGGGCACATGGTTAACGGCAGAGTTTTCGACAATCGGCTTGGTAAATGTGAGAATACAATTAGTGTAGCACCGATTTATCCGGGACCTGTATTTGTTGTCAGAAATTATATGAGTGGTTTCCATCAGGGATGCATTAAACAAAACACAGGTGTGGAAGGTATAAGCAGGGGTGTTATATTTTATCATAATACTGCAATGGAGAAACCGAGAACGATACCTGCTCATTGCGGAAGTGAAAATTGCCTTTACAGAGGTGAACCTGCACTTCAACAAAATTTTGTTTATAAAAATAATATCTTCTATGCAAGAGGGAGAGTCTATAATGGGGATATGTATAGCGGAGGTTATCACAGATATGACACACTCGATTATAATATAAATTATTCAACGAAAGAAGCGGAAAGTGCAAATCCATACATATATAAATGGGTGAGTTATGACCTTGACCCATTGAATAATTCAAGGTATGAAACAATGGATGGCTTTAGAATTGCGACAGGTCAGGAACAGCACGGAGTCTGGGGAGACCCGAAGTTGAATACAAGTTTGTACGGTAATTTTCCTTCGGGTATGTATCTTTACACAATGACAATTGATTCAAGCTCAGTAGGGATTGACAGAGGAGTTCTTATAAATGGAATCAATAATGACTTTCTTGGTTCAGCTCCCGATATTGGAGCCTATGAGACATCAATCACAGGAAAAGATGAAAATATTGATACCAGAAAAACTCCAATAAAAGCAGTGCATACGTGTCCAAATCCTTTTAGCGATGCAGTTCTGATAAATGTTGTTGTTGAAGCAGGAATTGAATTAAAAGTAGATATTCAGGATTTGTTGGGTAATAATATTAAAACATTATTTGAAGGAAAGAGCACAAGTAATGAAATGAAATTTAATTGGAATTGTGGAGAACAAAGAATTTCTTCAGGAATTTATTTGTTGAGGATTGTGGCAGGAAATGAGAATAGGATTGAAAAGCTGGTGCTGTCGAGGTGATTGAAGTTCAACACCTACGGTGTTGTGTGGTTGAGTTGGGATTTTAGTGTTACAAACGTTTAACTCCTACGGAGTTATACAAAAAGATAAAATACAATCACGTTGTGATTGAATGTTTGTAGAAAAAGAGATGACCAAGACCATAGCAATCTCATCGGGATTGAATGTTAATAGGAAAAAAATAAGGTTTAATTAATTTAAAATTTAAAATTCAAAATTTATAATTTATTGAAGATGGCAAAAACAAATTTTATAAATAGGCTGAAGGAAGGTGTTGTACTCTTCGATGGGGGCATGGGCACAGAGTTGTACAATCGTGGAGTGTTTATCAATAAATGCTTTGAAGAATTAAATCTGACTAATCCTGCTTTAGTGAAACAGGTGCATGAAGATTACAGAAAAGCAGGTGCTGAAGTACTTGAAACGAATACTTACGGTGCAAACAGGTTTAAGTTAAAACCATTTCTTTTGGCTGACAAATTATACGACTTGAATTATCAAGGTGCTATGATTGCACGTTCTGCGGCTGGTGATGATTTTTATGTTGCAGGTGCTGTGGGCCCCTTGAATGTAAGGATAGAACCTTTGGGACCCATTTCACGGGAAGAAGCAAGGGAATATTTTAAAGAACAAATAAGACCATTGATGGATGGCGGAGTAGATTTACTCATATTCGAAACATTTGTTTATCCCGAAGAGTTGAAACAGGCAGTCATTGCTTCACGTGAAATTTGTGAATTGCCCGTTATTGCCCAGATGACAATAGATGAAGACGGATGTTCTCTGACTGGTGCAGAGCCTGAAGTAACAATCAAAGAATTGGAAAATCTCGGTGCTGATGTTATTGGTGTTAATTGCACAGTTGGTCCCCAGGTAATGTTAAACTGGTTAGAAAGAACCCGCAAGCATACATCTTTGCCAATTTCAATAATGCCTAATGCAGGCAAGCCGAAAAATATTGACGGTAGAAATATTTACCTGACATCGCCTGAATACCTTGGTGAATATGCCAAGCATTATATTCAGTCGGGAGCGAATGTTATAGGCGGATGCTGTGGCACCAGCCCCGAACATATAAAGAGAATGAGGAATACACTCAATTCTTTCAAGCCTCAAATTGCCGCACCGAAAATTGAAATTTCAAAAGTGGAGGAATTTCCTGATATTGAAATCATACCACAGGAAAAGAAATCCCGACTTGCACGAAGATTAAAAGAAAATCATTTTGTGAAATTTGTTGAATTAGTTTCTCCGCATGGTGTTTCGGCACATAAGGAAATTGAAAAAGCAAGAGAGATGAATTATTACGGTATTGATGTAATCAATATTCCCGATGGACCGAGGGCAAGTGCGAGAATGTCCGCGTTATCTCTTGCAGTACAATTTCAGCGTGAAGTTGGGATAGAAACTGTTCTGCATTATGTGTGCAGGGACAGAAACGTGATTGGTATGCAATCCGATTTACTTGGTGCTTATGCTCTCGGAATAAAAAATATTTTAGCAATAACCGGTGACCCGCCTAAGCTCGGCAATTATCCCGATGCTACAGGAGTATTTGATGTAGATGCGATAGGTTTGGTGAATATATTAAACAGGTTGAATCATGGATTAGATATTGCAGGAAATCCGATTGGTAATCCTACAGGATTTTATGTTGGGGTAGGCACAAATCCCGGTGCAATTAATCTCGATGAAGAACTAAAACGTCTTGACTGGAAGGTTGAGGCAGGTGCTGAATATATAGTAACACAGCCTGTTTTCGATTTGAAGGTTTTTGAAACTTTTGTTAAAAGAATTGAACATTTTAAACTGCCTTTGATTGCAGGTATCTGGCCCCTGACTTCATTAAGAAATGCAGAATTTATGAATAATGAAATTCCCGGTTGTTCTGTTCCTGAAAATATAATGAGAAGATTGGAAAAAGTTCAGGATAATAAGGAAGAGAGTTTTGCTGAAGGAGTTAAAATTGCGAGGGAGATTTTGCAAAGAATACTACTACATATTCAAGGTGTGCAGATTTCTACTCCGTTTGGAAGGGTACAGGGAGTTATAGATGTATTGGAAGGAATTGAACTGAATTGAAGAATTTATTAGATTTAAAAATGAGTAGCCACTACTTTTAGAGGCTGTGTGATAATTCATTTGCAATATAAAATAAAAATAGTTATCAAACGAGAATAGGAGCAAAAAAAAAAGAGGAAGTAATGGCATTTATCCAATCAGAAGA
>JAKAKE010000075.1 GCA_021824625.1 Bacteroidota bacterium
GAGCAACAACAACAGATAAATCAAAAAAGAAATCCCTGACTAATTGCTTAATCACGAGTGTCTGCTGATAATCTTTCTGTCCGAAAATCGCATAATGCGGTTTTGTTATGTTTAACAGCTTTGCAACTATAGTAGCAACGCCGTCAAAGTGTCTCTGCCTTGAAGCTCCTTCAAATTTATCCGTTATACCACTTATACTAATGAGTGTATTATATCCTTCCTGATAAATATCATCCGATACAGGATTAAAAAGAAAATCACTACCTGCATCTTCGGCATACTTAAAATCTCTGGCAAAATCTCTCGGATATTTTTCATAATCTTCATTCGGGCCAAATTGAGTGGGATTAACAAAAAGTGTTGTTATTACAATACCTGCAAGCTCACTTCCCTTTCTAATCAGACTGATATGACCTTCATGTAAATATCCCATAGTCGGTACAACTGCAATTTTTTTTCCTTCCCTTCTCAACGATTCGGCTATGGACTGCATCTCATTTGGTTTACTAATTACCCTCATCATACCTCGAATATAATTTTCAATTTCTAAAGTTCAATTTTCAATAAATTTTAAAAAAATAATTTTTATAAGATTTTACCTTATAGATTCTGAAACAATTTAAGAATCTCTATATCCCATTTTCAATTTCCTCATTATTAATTGTTAATTATACATTAATTATATTAGCCCCTGCCCTGCCCCGTGTTGATGAAATTATATGTTCAATGAATGATTCTGTCTTTGTAGCAGGGACATGTGCGACTATCTCTACAGCATCCTGAAATTTTTCTTCCATTGACACAGCATTTTCTTTTATTATTTTCTTTACTATATCAAGGTCTTCATAAGTGCAAATAATTTTAACAGGTGTTGTAATATGAATCTTTTTAGGTTCACATTTCTTCAACACCTCATCGGCTGCCTGTGAGTAAGCTCTTGCAAGACCACCTACACCAAGTTTCTTTCCACCGAAATATCGGGTAACTACGACTATCACATCGCTTAACTTATGCTTATTTATAGAAAATAGTATTGGTTTTCCGGCAGACCCCGATGGTTCGCCATCGTCAACAGCACGAAACTCAAGTCCGTTCATTCCTATTTTATAAGCAAAGCAGTTATGAGTGGCATCATGGTACTGCGATTTAATATTATTTAGAAAATCCATCGCAATGTCCTTGGATGAAGAATTATTTGCATGGGCAATAAACCTCGAACCGAGAATCTTGATTTCAGCAGACTCAGCTTTTTCTATTGTATAATAAATATCTGTTTCTTTCGACAATGTTTCCATTATTAAACCCTGATTGAGGAATTATGAAAATCGGAATGGTATGTTATCCAACCTACGGTGGTAGTGGAATTGTAGCCACTGAACTGGGAATCGAGCTTGCAAAAATGGGACATGAAGTCCATTTTATCAGCTATGCCCTCCCAACGAGATTGAACAATTTTCAGGACAATGTTTTTTTTCATGACGTTGAAATACCTAACTATCCGCTTTTCGAATTTCATTTATATACACTTGCCTTAGTCGGCAAAATCATTGACGTAGTAAAATACGAAAAAATTGATATACTTCATGTGCATTATGCAATTCCCCATGCTGTCAGCGGTTATCTCGCAAGGCAAATACTTATGAAAGATTATAATTTAAAATTAGTTACAACCTTGCATGGCACTGATATTACCCTTATTGGATTAGAGCCGGGTTTTCACCCGATTATTAAATTTTCACTTGAACATTCTGAAAGAATTACTGCTGTTTCAAGTTATCTCAGGGAAAAAACAATTCAGCATTTTAATACGGGAAAGGATATTGATGTTATTCCGAATTTTGTTGATACATTAATTTATAAAAGACAGGAATACCCTGAATTGAAAAAGCAGATAGCACCAAATGATGAAAAGATTCTTATTCATATTTCAAATTTCAGAACAGTCAAAAGAGTGTGTGATGTTGTAAAAATATTTAATGAAGTGCTTAAGAAAATTCCTTCAAAGTTATTATTAGTCGGAGATGGACCCGACAGAATTGCGGCAGAGAATCTCGCTGGTGAGCTTGGAATTCAAAAACACATTAAATTTTTAGGTAAACAGACTTCTCTTGTCGAACTGCTCTCAATTTCACATGTATTCTTATTACCCAGTCAATCCGAAAGTTTTGGCTTATCGGCCCTCGAAGCGATGAGCTGTGGTGTTCCTGTTGTTGCATCTAATATAGGTGGAATTCCTGAAGTTGTTGACCATAATGAGACAGGTTTCGTTGCAGAACTTGGTGATGTAAGCAGAATGGCAAGATATACAATCGAACTACTTGAAAAACCTAAAAAATGGGAAGGGTTTTCCATCAATGCAAGAAAGCGTGCCGTCGAATTATTTGATATAAAATTAATCGTACCAAGATATGAAAATCTTTATAGGGAATTGTTAGAACCTTAACGGATTGCAACGAACTTACAAAAATAATTTTCCGAACCATATTCAATTCCTATAAAAAAGATACCGGGGGAAAGGTATGCCGTTGGTATTTCAAATTTGTAATT
>JAKAKE010000021.1 GCA_021824625.1 Bacteroidota bacterium
ATTATTACGATGCTCTTGATGCATTTAGAATTATGGGAATTCCAGTTGAAGTATTACCATATGCGCCGCCAGTGAATGAATCTTATCTTCCTTATAATCCATATCATGAAAATCCTGATGTATTGAAACGATTGATCAAGAATAAAAAAGTATTAATCTTTCCAAATATTTCAGGCTTTAATCAAACTGACAGTGAATTGATTAAGCACCTTTTAGAAAATGGAGGAACAGTTATTGCGTTTGGACCACGGATACCAATGGGCACTAGTTATGACCGTTCACTTATATTCGGGATAGAAAAACTAGATACAAATAAGATACATAATGAAATTATAGATTTACACTCATTTGACAAGAATTTTGGTAATAATAAAAGATGGGAACTTGGAAGGGTAAAGCTTCCTGTTTGGAAAAGTACAGGTGCAAAAGTAATTGCGGTATTTGAGGATGGATCGCCTGCAGTAGTCTTAAATAAATATGGCAAAGGAAAAGCCGTGTCTATTTTAACTGATGCAAAAACTGCTGCTCAAAAATTTCCAAATTTAGTCCGGGATATTTTTGATGATGTAGGCATAGAACGTTACGTGGATATTATAGGAACGAATAAAAATACAGATGTTGCTGTTACTAAAATTGAAAATGGATTTAACGTTGCAATAATTAATCATAACGATACAAAACTTGATGTTACTTTAAAACCATTAATAAAAACTTCATTTCAAAATTCACAAAATTGGATTGACTTAGTATCGAATAAAGAAATAGCGAAATTGAAAAATAATAATCCATTAAAAATAACTGTAATGCCCAAAAGTTTTAGATTGATAAGAATGCACGAATAAATTAAGGGAAATGGGGAATAGTTATGGCTCAATGTCGTAACTAAATTTAATCACATTAAATCAAAAATAATATTTATAAGTTGATTTTGAAAAAACATTCCGGGCTGAAGAAATTAAATTTTAACATTCCGAATTAAAGATTTAAAGTAGTTGTTAAGTAATTATTTACCACAAGAGGGTAAAATGTACAAAATTATTTTTCCCATAAGCATAATTGTTTTAACTATTTTTTCAATGAGCTCTATTGTTCAAGCAGCAAGTGGGAATATAGAAGGACATGTCAAAGATGCCCAGACAGGCAAGTCACTTCCGGGTGCTAATGTTTTCCTTAAAAGTACAAGCATGGGAGTTGCATCCAATGAAAATGGGAAATATATTATCCGCGATGTTCCGCTTGGCACATATACTATCCGGGCATCATATATTGGTTATAAATCTGAAGAGTTCACTATCAAGATCAAAAAAGATACAACTTTAAAACAAGATTTTAAATTGATTGCAGTTGGAGTAAAAGGAAAGACGGTGGTTGTTACTGCCCAAGCCAGCGGTCAAAATGCGGCTATTAACCAGCAGTTATCGTCCGATCAAATTAAAAACGTAGTTTCTGCCGCGCGTATACAAGAATTACCAGATGCAAACGCAGCTGAGTCTGTAGGACGACTCCCCGGCGTTTCTCTTGTTAGGGAAGGGGGAGAAGCAACACAGGTTGTAATACGTGGACTTGCCCCGCAGTATAACCTGGTTACTATTGATGGAGTGCAGATTCCCGGGAACCAATCCTCAAGTCGTGCGGTTGATGTTAGTATGATCTCCTCAAATATGCTTGGAGGAATTGAGGTGATTAAGGCTATTACACCCGATATGGATGCAGCGGTACTTGGGGGGAGTGTTAATTTTCAGATGAGAAAGGCTAAGGAATCCAAAGCAGGCACTGCAATCAATCTTACTGCACAAGGTGGGTATAATGATTTGACTAAAAAATACGGGAACTATAATCTTGTTGGTAGTACCGAATCTCGTTTCTTTGATTCACACCTTGGGATTTTTGCTGAGATTAACATAGAAAAACGTAACTTGACATCCAATCGGTTGGGGGCAAGTTACTCCTTAAATGGGCCGGAGCTCGGTAAAGTTAATCCAGTATATATAAATGCCTTAAATCTGTATGGTGTACCAAGTAATAGACAGCGCTATGGAGCAACAGTTGTAATGGATTATAAACTTTCTGACATGAAAATAGGCTTTATGAATTTTGTTAGCTCTAGTGATACAAAGTCTCAATCAAGAAGCGAATCTTATAGCCTAATCAATAATACTCACGACTATTCAACTACAGATCAACGGAACAAACTAAATGTTATCACAAATCTTCTTGACGTTGAAAAAGCATTCCCATTTTTTACAGTTGATGCAAAATTGTCTCATTCATATTCAGAGAATTTTACACCGAATGCTCTAACGTTTGGGTTTGAACAAAATTTGGTCGGTCTTGCTAACGCTAACTATCAACGCTTAAGCCCTCAAGCTATACCATCCCTTGCAAAAAACGATCTATCCCAAACCTTTTTACAAAATGTTAATGAGTCAAGTAATTTTTATAGAAACCGGCAGCTTTCTGCTTCATTGGATTTCCAATCCAATATCAATTTTTCTCAAAATATAACCAGTGTGCTGAAATTT
>JAKAKE010000170.1 GCA_021824625.1 Bacteroidota bacterium
CTGATGAAATTCAGAGGGTTTAAATAATGCAATCAGTTCCTTTGTGCTTGTTTCGTAAAACGATGCTTTCAATCCAAACGGATTCTTCAATCCGCACACGAAGCACATCTTCGAGTTCGGCTGTTTTCCTGAAATTTTGTGTTTCATCTAATATCCAATTAATAATTCTTATATGAATATAATTTACAAAAATTTATTCTAAATGATATTATTGGTAAATGTCTTTTATTTATTGAATATTTTTTATATTGTTGTGAAAAAAAAATTATATCATTTATTTTAATCTATCTATGCTCTTTTTATGAATTATAGTAAAAATATTTGAAGTCATACAATGGAAATATGAAGTAAAAATTATATAGATAAATGTTTCATAAAAAAAGTAAATTTTCATATAGTAAATTTACATTTAAGTATATATCAAAAACACTTTATTAATTACTTATATAATATGCTTATCCTCAATTAGTATCTCAATATCCCTTAATCCATTACTTAATTATTTTAATAATCGAATAATTAGAAAAAAATCAATTTTTTTTTAATAGTGGCAACTGTAACTCCTGTTTCAAGTTTAATTATTGAACAATATTTCCTTCTATTTGTTTAAAAATTGGAATTACTACCCATTTATTATTCTTCTTATCCTGAAAAAGTTTTTTTACTTTTTTATATGATTTAAAATTTTTATGACAACTCGAACATTGAGCTAAATTAGGTTTAGATTGTTTAATTAAAGCGTCAGATTTTAATTTATTTTCATGGCATTTTATACACAATGAATGCATCGCATCAGTATATGACAATGTTTTATATGTTTTTAGTATCTTAATTCTTGAATCTGACGGTATTATATTATTATGACAATCTTTACAAATTTGGATTGCTTTTTTATCAGAGAATTTAAAATTTTTACCCTTACTTTCTGATTTGTTATGACATTCGAAGCAATTGATATTCGCACCGTTTGATGATGAATGCCATTCATGGCGGAATGCTTCACCCGTTAAATACATGTCATCATGACATTCATAACATCCTGTTGCTTTATCATCAGGTTTATTCATATGATGACAATAACCACAAGTGAAGCCTTGCTTTTTATGATTTTCATGAGCAAAAACAACGCCATAGCCATCCCTGTTACCATCAATAATTAATGTATCTGCACCACGTGCTTTTGTTACAGGTGTCTTCTCAAAACCGCTACTGTGAATCTCACTACCTGAAATAAAAGAAAAAGTCAAGCTAAAAGCTATAATGAAAGCAAAAGAGAATTTTGTTCTGTTTATTATTTTATTTGTTCCTAAATATACTTTGAAAGAATCGAATCTTGTTGATTTTTTTATTGAATTATTTATGTTTGGCATTTCTTCCCATACTTTGAAATTCTCGACAAAAAAGAAGAAAACAAGCATAGCCACAGACACAACACCGGCTGAAATTGAAAATTCCATCAAAGATGGAAAATAAAAAGAACCAATTTCAGTTAAATTGTTCAGATGTGTTATTCCTCCGACATTGAGTCTGTTGAAAACGACACCAACAACACCTATAAAAGCACCAAAGTAAAGGATTGAAATTTTTATTTTTTTAATTGGTATTGAAAATATAACTAATGGAATAATGCATGATAGCAGAATCTCAATCCAAAATAGAGTCATACCCCAACTTATATTAAATAGAAAAGAACCTGCACCACGAATTATAATATCGCAAAATCGAACCAATAAATAGACTATTATCATGTATGAAGCATATTTTTTGATTTTTTCGAGTATGTTAATTTCCTGTTCTTTTCTGTATAAGTAGCTTGATGTCATACTTTCAAGCATCACCATCATAAATCCGAGGCAAATAGCTGATAAAAAGAAGATTATTGGAATAATAGGTGAATACCACAATGGATGAAGCCTGTATGGCATTGCTAAAAACAAACTACCAAGCGAGGATTGATGTAATGTTGAGAGCATTATTCCAAGAATTACAAGTGGAATTCTGATTTTATATAGAAATCCGTGTATGATTGACAGCAATTTTATGTTCGGATATTTTTCAAGAACAACGGGTGTGAATTCAAGTGTTAAAACCGCCAGGTAAAGCATTACGCACCAGCCGACTTCAAATAACGGTGAGTGAGGATTCCAATAAATTATCATGTGCCAGATGTTCCAGGGCAAACCTAAATCGAAAAGAAGCCCAATAGCAACGGCAATATAGCCAAGAAATGCAGTTAAAATTGCAGCCCTTGCAATCGGATGTAATACTTTTTTTCCGAAAATATAATTAAATGATGCAATTACAAAACCTCCTGCGGCAAGAGCAACACCTCCCATTACATCAAATCCAATCCAAAATCCCCATGGTGTATTATCTGTTAAATTTGTTGTTACACCTAATCCGAAAATAAAACGGGTTATTGCTACTGCACAGGCAATCCCCAGAATAGTCCATAGTATTAATTTCGCTTTATTTATCCTGTCCATCCTCATCCTCTTTTTTTTGATTTTCTGATTGTACTACACCTTGAAGCTTACTTCTTCGATTAATTACCCAATAAATACCACTCATCAATGCACCCATACCGAGGAAGGCAAATGGAACCGCACCCATAGCCCATTTTGTTGTTATCGGCAATGCTTCATTTAAATCGGGCATTCCGGCAAGTTCGATACCTTTTTCTATCCTGTTGTTGTAGTAAAGGAGGAAATCTAACGGACAGTCTTTTGCTGTGATGTATAAAACATTTGTACCTCCAACTTCCTTTTCACCATAGATAGTATTCAAGTATTTATCAGGTTCCGACTTGATTCTTCGCCTTGCCTCTTTCAATAGTTCATTCCTTTCACCATAGATTGTTGCACCGGTCGGGCAAGCAGAAGTACAAGCAGGTTGGCTGATTGTCCCATTCTGTATTTTATAATAACATAATATACATTTTTTGATGTAAGGAACCGGCTCATCCCAATCATATCTGGGAATTCCATAAGGACAAGCCATCATGCAGTATCGGCATCCAAGACATTTGTTATTGTCATATATAACAGCACCTGTTTCAGTATTATGCAATGCACCTACAGGACATACAGAAACACAGGCAGGTTCTAAACAATGCCTGCATTGCTTTCTTAAATTATATTTGCCATTATGTAAAACTGATGTCCAGTTACTTGCAGATAAACCATCTGTTTTTTGCCATTCTCTTGGTTTATCAGGTGGAAGATTATTGATAACCTTACATGCCTTTACACATTCATTACATCCAATACATTTTGTTATATCAGTTAAAATTGCTTTCATAGTGTCTCACCTTCCTTTCCTAAATCAATATAAACTTTTTCACCTGCATCTGGAGGGAATTTCCAAGCCCTGGCTGTAATCCACTGGCTCAATGGCAACAAAATGCAATGGGCTATCTTTGTGAACGGCATTAAAATAAATATCAGGCATCCGCTAAGAATGTGAATTAACATGAATATATTATAAACATCAGGTTCAACTGTAAATTGAGCACATACTAAACCGCTGATAAATGGAATGAGCAACAACAGGGGCCATAAATAATCCTGATTTCTGCTGATAAACCTCGATGTCTTGCTGCTTAGTCTTATTAGTAAAAGAATAATTCCTGTTATTATTGTTAATATTGTCAACCAATCTGCAAGTTGTTTCGATAATGTTAAATCAATCCAGCTTATCCCTATTGAATTTTGAAACAGCAGTGCGTGGTCAAATAAAAATATCGGTGTGATTAACAATCCTATGTGAAATAATATTGAAACAAATGCATAAACCGGTTTAACCCGAAATGCCCTGAGAGGAAATAAAAAGCCGAAAGTCATTTTTCTTACATAACCTTTCGGAATAGATTTATCCTTAGCTTTTTTCTTTGCTTCACAACCGTTAATTAATGATAAAACAAATACCCTGATAAGCCCTAAAATCATAATGGCAAATGAAAACCTGAACAGTGGGCCCTTCGCAATATCTAATAATTCTTCCATAATATAAATTCATAATTAACCGAAAATATTTTGAGGCATATAAGGATGTGTTCCTTCAATAACCTCAATCCCTGACTTTGATTTTATTTTATTTATAATAATTTCCTTGTAAGGACAATGGTCAATAACACAAGGAGCAACATGAATTTTTGTCGGCTTTTCATTCATTTGTTTATTCCACAAGCTGAATTGAGCCAAACGAGTAACAACTATCGCACCGGGACAGTCGCCGCAGTTGAGCAATCCTATAAGTTCAACCTCTTTTTCTCTATATTGCGAGAATTCACCTTCCCTGCGGTTAAATCCAACAAGACAACGTGAACATGCTATACACGCATCATTCATCGCCTTTTTGCATCCGAAAATCAGAATTTTTTCCATATCTATTCCTTTATTGTGAATTTCCATATACAATAATTATTAATATCAGTTATTTCAGGAGGACATGAAATACATTCAGTTTCAATTCTGCCATCAATTGTCTTAGCGAAAAACCTGTATTCGATATTTCCTACTTTTTTACAGGGGAAGTCCGGTAAGCCCTTTCTTCTTCTGGCTTCCTGAACTCTGCATGTTTCCACATAATAAATCATGCAGTTTTTATCAAGAATCTCAATTCTGTCTTTGTTAATTGTTGAGTATAGTCGAAATCTTAAAGCTCCCGACAAACCCACAATACCTGAATTATCCGGCAGCCCTAAAAATTCCTTTATCCTTTTTGCTTCGATGACAGTAAATTTTCGCCATGACTCCCTGTCAAT
This sequence comes from Bacteroidota bacterium, assembly GCA_021824625.1. Classification (GTDB taxonomy): domain Bacteria; phylum Bacteroidota; class Ignavibacteria; order Kapaibacteriales; family UBA2268; genus XYC2-FULL-35-21. The sequence continues at coordinate 4,766 of JAKAKE010000170.1, forward strand.
ATTTATAGCTTCTTCCATCCCGAATTTCTCTTCGACTGATAAAAACCAACATCCATCGTGGGCAAGCCAATTCTTAGCATATATCTTCAGAAGCTCGTACAATTCCTTTTGGGACAAATCATCTATAATTTTCGCAAATTTTTTATTTGAATCTTCCATCCGACCTCATTTCATTTAATTTTTCAACTTTACTCGTGAACCAGCCAATTTTATAATCTGAATCATAGCAATCAATTTCCGGTATAAATGGCTTAATATCCAACAATGGAGTTCCATTCAAAATATCTACATTTTCTATAATAAGATGATTATCCTGAATACCAATCAATCTGACAACGGATAATCCAATGTGATTCGGTCTGGCAGGAGACCTGGTTGAAAATATTCCCCTTTTATTTGTATCCAAAAAAGGTTTAACTCTCAGAGATGATTTTTTTGTTTTATGCAGATAGTATATTAAAATAATATGCGAAAATCCATCCAAATCCTTGATACCTTTTATGAATTTATCTTTTAATACAATACAACCATGAATGCCGAGTGCCGAGACAGGTTGAATCGGTATTCCTGCTTTTTCATCATAAGGTGAATATATTTCCCCAATTGATTTAAATTTTATCTTCATCATTTCTAAATAATTTTAATACTGAAAAAAACTGTTATAGGTCTTGCCGGACCATAAATGAAGCCGGCATCTCTTTTGATACCTATATCGAAATCGTTCTGATAACTGTTAAAAATATTGTAACAACCTATACTTAATATAATATCGGGATAATCATGAATTTCGTATGAAAGCTTAGAATTAATTTCGATAAAAGATTTGGAATGTAGTAACTCATCTCTATTAATATATCCTGCATAATGAGGTACATACATTCTACCTGTGAAATTACCGGAAAAATCTAAATTCAAGTAATCAGAGACTTTTACTGAAGCAATAAAGTAACTGTATAAATTTGGTGTTCTAAAGATTTTATCTGAAAATTGAGACGATGTTCCAATTGTTGTGTCACCGGTTGACCATTCAACAGGAGAATCATACAGGCTGTTTTGATAAGTAACACCGGTACGGAAAGTAAATGAATCTTTGAATTCACTTTGAATTTCGGCTGTAATGCCATATACTTTTGCTCCATCTCCGTTTTTTCTTAGAAGAATTTTATTACCACTAATATCATTACCATAATCTTCAAGGATAAAAGCGTCTTCCAGAATTGTATTAAAATACTCGAGTGAAAGCGCAAGAGGAATATTGAATAACTTTAAAGAATAATCTGTGGAAATATTGAACGAGTGTGAATATTCAGGTTTAAGGCCATCGGCTAATTTGATAACCAAACTTTCTCCACCAACTTGAGTTACATGTAAATCTTCATCGAAAGCTTGTGGAGCTCTATAGCCGGTTGAATAGGTAGCCCTTAAAGAAAAATCTTCGAAAATTTTCCATAATAAGCTCGCACGAGGATTAATAATTAAATTATCAATCAGGTTGTGTTTGTCAGACCTCGCTCCCCATAACAAATTTAAATAAGAAGATATGTTCCAATCATCCTGAATAAATATTCCATTAGTATTTGTAATTTGATGAATTGAACGATTATAAGCCGGTGCAGAATCATTGATAGCATCGTAATTAATATCATATCCGGCACTAACAATATGATAACCTAAAATATTTTCAAAAATAATATTATAAAGGGCTCCTGCGGCATATGTTTGGTTATCGGTTATACCATACGCATTTAAATCTTTATTAGCACCATAATAACTGTTCCTTTTTGTTTCTTGAAAAGAAATATATAGACTCAGCCTGTTATTATCTCCGATATATTGTTCAAATGATGTTTGCCCAAGAATTGTATTATTTCTTACAGTTTCACAAACATCGGCTTCATGTGGAGGGGCATCAAATTTATTGCCACCCCGTATTTCATGGTAAATAGTATGAAATTCCGATACGATTTTACTTTTAGGAGTTAATTTCCAAAAATGTTTTCCTCCAAATGTTTTAACATTCATTCTTCCGATTTCGGAAAATCCATCACCATTTGCATCGAATTCATTTCTTTGATTGAGCGTGCCAAACAAAGATAAACCAACATCTTGCTTTTCACTAATAATGCTGGTATTTAAATTTACGTAATATTCAGGTATTTTTTTATTAGTAAACGAATTATTGTATTCAACACTATAACTATTTTCACAAGGTTCCTTCGTTATTATATTGATTACTCCCGCAACAGCATTGCCTCCATATAGTGCTGAACCCCCGCCACGAATTACTTCAATTCTATCTATCATTGCAGTTGGGATTTGGTCAAGTCCGTAAACCCCGTTTAAAGTCGAAAAAATCGGTTTTCCATCAATCAGTATCTGGGAATATTTACCCTCCATTCCATTGATACGTACCTGGCTGAAACCACAATTCTGACAATTTATTTCGGTTCTCAGTCCAGGTTGATAATAAAGAGCTTCTTTAATATTATTAGAATTCGTAATGTTTAAAGTTTTTTCGTCAATAGTTGATACTTTTATTGGTATATCTTCATATATTTTTTCGCTTCGGGTAGCAGTTACGACAATATTTGCTGTTTGAACCGGGGATTCTTCCATTTGAAATTCCAATTCTAACTCATCGCCTTCAATATGTCTTAATTCAATAGGTTGTTTTATTGTTTTCATGCCAACTGCTGAAATAATAATTTCAAATTTCCCGTCAGGAACATTCTTAATAGTGAATTTCCCTTCTTTATTTGTTATAGTCCTAAGCACAGTGTTGGCTATTCTAACAGTTGCTCCAGCAATAGGCTCAAAACCTCCGTTAGTAACCATTACTTTGCCTTTAATCGTTTTATGATGAGCATATAAATGTATGTTAGTTGTGTTATTCAATCCAATGATTAGGATAACAAATAAAAAGAATTTTTTCATATATTTTCCTTTATTATAAACAATATTATAATAAATACTAATCAATGATTATTGCTTTTAATATCAAATCGTGCAAACCGACAAGTTCACCATCAACTTTATTATCTTCCATCGTTTCACGAATCTGCTTTTTGCAATTTGCACATGGGGCTATAACATAATGAGCACCTGTTTTTCTGATTTGCTCAGCTTTTTTATATCCCGATACAGATGTTCTGTATTTTCTTATTTCATCAATCGAAACAGTACCTCCACCTCCACCGCAACAATAATTCTCAGTCCTGTTTGGTGTCATTTCTACAAAGTCTTTGCAGAAAGCCCTGATAATATTTCTTGGTTGCTCGACAATCCATCCCTGTCTGACAATATTACAGGGGTCATGATAAGTAACCCTTTCCGTTACTTTGTTTGGGTCAAGTTTTATTTTCCCTTCCTTCAGTAATTGATTGGTTAATTCCATTATATTAATTATTTCGGGACAATCATCACCCTGCCAGAATGTTTTGAGAAAAGTAGCACTGCGACTTGCATGCCCGCACTCACCAATCAATACTTTCTTTGCTTTTAATCTTTGAGTTTCTTCCTGTATTTTCCTTAGAACTCTTCCTAATACAAGGTCGCTGTAAAACAATCCATAGTTAATAGCATCGAAATATTTTGAACCAATTGTCCAGCTTACTCCTGCCGCATGCAAAACTGCTGCAATACCCATTAATGTATCTGCCTCCATTAAAAAATCCGATACGGGGGCAAAAAATATATAATCTGCATTTTCAACATCCAGTGGAAATTTGATATCGACATCCAGCATTTCTTTCAGCTCTTCCTCAAGAAATTCCAGCGAATCCTTTAATGCAACCAAAGGTATCCCGGATGTGTTTCCCGTAGCTCCATGAAGTTGCTCTCTCGTAGAAACAACTAATGCCCTTGGAACAAGATTCATTTCAGCCATAATATATCTGGCGAGATGAGTCATCAATCCATGGTCTATTCCTGACGGACATTCGAGGACACATTTGCGGCATGCTGTGCAGTTCCAGAAGGAGTGAGCCATTTTATCAATATGTTCTTCAGTAAGTTCAAATCCGCCAAATAACCGAGCAAACATACTTCCTTCGAATGAAAAATATCTCCGATAAATACTTAGTAATAATTCCGAACGATAGCATGGTATATCCCTTAAATCCCCGGTTGTTTGGTAAACATGGCAACTACTTGCACATCTCGAACATTTTGCAGACACACGTATGTAATGCTCCAGAGCAGTACGGTAATTGCTGTGTTCCAGCAAAGAAGCAAATATTTCCAAAAATTGAGAAACCCTATCCCCCGTTGGTGGCTTTTCAATAATATATTTCATTTCGGGTATTTCTTTTCGACTTTTGGTTTCGAGTTGATTATCTTTAAACATAAATCACATCCCTTCTCTTAGGAAACATTTTTTAAAATATTCTCAATGCTTTTTAATAATTTTTCCCGGTCAATAGGTTTTTCAAAATATTCTATTGGGGGATGTACTTGTTTTCTTGTTGAAATAAATTTATTAAACTCGCCTGAAATTCCCGTTATGATAATTACAGGTATATTTTGTGTTTTGGGATTTGCCTGTAAATCACGGAAAGCACGCACACCCGACTCGGAAGGCATGGATATATCGAGTGTAATTAAATCGGGAGTATCTGAAATTGCCTTATTCAGACATTCGATGCCATTACCCGCTCTAATAACATAATAACCATTATCAATAAACAGAGTTTCAAGATATTTCAGCACATCAGGTTCATCATCAACAACCAATATTTTCTTCTTAACAAAATTTTCCATAATTTCTAATAATACCTTTTCACAATAATTCGAAAAAATTATTTAATACTAATTAAGTAAAAAAATTTATTTGTATATCTATCTAATAAGAGAAATTAATATGATTTGAAAAAAATGTAATAAATTTGTTGTATTCGTAAGTCTATAAAAATATAGAATATATGTAATTTATATATAAATATTCATTTTTTATTATAATAGAATTTATGGAAAAAGTATTATTTATAAAGGTTTAACATTAGAAAAATTAAATTTTATTCATAATTTGACAATGTATCATATAAGTCTGTGTTTTTTAAAAAGCTTAATAAGAAAATAATTATTTTAAAATCTAAATTATTAAATTTGACTGCTTAGAATTTGAGAGAGTATGAAAAAAGAAATTAAAAACTTTTTAGCTGAACAATTTTACGACTTGGTTCCTTTCAATGTTGATGTTATTGATAAGGATTTAAATATAATTGAAGCGAATAACAACTTCAGGGAATATTTTGGTGACTGGGAAGGAAAAAAATGTTATGAAGTTTATAAAAAAGCTTCGTCAAAATGCTCACATTGTAAGATAAAAGAAGTATTTGAGGAGGGTATTAATCGTATTTCCAGTGAATCAGGAATTGACAAAAACAACAAAATTTGCCACTATATTGTTCATCTTGCACCTTTAAAGGAAAAATCCGGTAAAGTCAAATATGTTGTAGAGATGTCCACCGATGTTACCGAGACTACAAGATTCCAGAGAGAGTATAATATTTTTTTTGAAAACGTCCCAAGCTATCTTTCAATAATAGATAAGAATTACAGAATCATTCGTGCTAATAAAAAATTAAGAGATACTTTTGGAGAAGTCAAGGGTAAACATTGTTATGAAGTTTATAAAAAAAGGTCAACAAGATGCCGCAGATGTCCGGCAGCTCTAACCTTTAAAGACGGATTGGATCATTTTTCCTCTGAAATCGGAACAACTTATTCTGGTGAAGAAACAAAATACTATGTTAACACATCAGCACTATCGAAGAATGAAAAAGGTGTGCAACTGGTGATGGAAATTGCAAATGATATTACTGAAATAACGGAGCTACAGGATTCATTAAGAAAATCACATGATTTTTATGCAACCCTAATCGAAAACTCTGATGATGGCATAATTGCTATAAATGAGAGGAATAGGACCGTTATTATGAACACTTCTGCAAAGAAAATATTGAACTGGAAATCCAACAAAAAACCGGTTTTTAATTATTTAAAAAAAATGTTACCCGATGGTTTTTTTAGAAATCCAAATGGAAAAGGCGGGATTGCGAGGATAGAAGAAGCAACTATTGTTGATACGACAGGAAAAGAGATACCGGTCAGATTCAGTGCTTTGGAACTTAAAAGCAAGAAGGATATTCTCGGCAGAGTTGCATTCTTTCAGGATTTAAGAAAAATAAAAGAACTCGAAAAATTGAGATTGGAAGCAGAAAGACTTGGCGCTGTAGGACAGACTGTCGCAGGTCTGGCTCATACAATAAAGAATGTACTAATGGGACTTGAAGGAGGGATGTATATTGTTGATACAGGTCTTAGACAAGGTGATGCACATAGAATAATTGACGGATGGGAAATTCTTCAAAGAAACTTCAACAAAACAACAGATCTGGTAAAAGGATTCCTGAGTTTTGCCAAGGGGAGATTACCCGAGTTGGTTCCGACAAATCCAAATAAAATTGTGGAGGATTTAATAAAATTATATTACCAAACCGCTAAGACTCTGAATGTTGAACTGAAAGCTAAATTTGGTAAAACTTCTTATTCATTCCCATTAGACCCTGAAGGCATTGAGGCATGTCTAACTAACCTCGTGTCAAATGCAATTGATGCTGCTATGATGAGAGAAGACAAAAAGGGAAGAGTAGAAATCAGAACCAATTTTAAACATGCTACTTTGGTTTTTGAAGTCAACGATAACGGTTGTGGGATGGATTCTGAGGTAATTCAACAAATTTTTACTACCTTTTTTACTACTAAAGGTACAAAAGGTACAGGTCTTGGTTTGTTGACAGTAAACAAAATAGTTAAAGAACACGGAGGTACTCTCGAGGTTGATTCCATACCTAAAAAAGGCACGACTTTCAGGATGATTTTTCCTTTAAAAAGATTAGAGATGATAGTAAAAGAGTCAAAAAAAATTAAATAAACAATAGGTGTATTATGAAAAAGATTATTAAAACTGTTCTCGTGGTTGATGATGAAGCAGATGTCAGGAATTATCTTAAATCCGCACTAAATAATCATGGTTTCGAAGTGCTTCTTGCATCAGATGGATTAGAAGCGTTTGAAGTATTAAAAGTACAGCTTCCGGATTTAATATCACTCGACCTTGTGATGCCGAAACATTCGGGAATAAAATTTTACAGGGAATTGCAAAAGAATAAACTATGGTCAAAAATTCCTGTTCTGATTGTAACCGGACATGCAAGAGATGACCTCGGTAAAGTTGATTTCGATACAATGATGATGCAAGGACCTGGAGTATATCTTGAAAAGCCGGTTAAACCTGAGAATTATATCGAAAAAATCTGCATTATGCTTAACCTGGAAATTCCTGAAGAAGTAATTTCCAAGAAGAAAGAAGATGAAGTTGAAATAAGAAAAAAAATGCTCGAATCATTATCAAAAGCAGATACAGATACACTAAAGAAAGCATTTGAAGCATTGAAGAAATAAAATTCGATAACAAAGGAAATTTTAATTCAAGTAAAAATTAATTTTATTCCTGCAATTATTAATACAATAGCAAGGAGTCTTTTTATTAACAACGGTGAAAATTTGCGACTTCCTAAATAAGAACCAATTGTTCCTCCGATAATTACGGCTATCAGGAATGTAAATGTAAAATAAGGTAATTGATTTGTACAGGTTATATTTCCTAATAACCCTGAAACAGAATTAACAAGAATAAATAGGGCAGAAACTGCTGAAGCGGTCTTTGTTTTTGCCCATTTCAAAATAATTAATAATGGTGTCAGGAAAATTCCACCTCCAACGCCGGTCAATCCTGAAATAAAACCCAGCCCTGCTCCTGTAGTTATGGCAATAGATTTCCCGGGCAGATGAGGTTCTTCCTCTGTCTTACGTTGAATCAGGAATTGTATTGAAGAATATAAAAGAACAATTCCTAAAATAATTTTAAAGATTAGGCCAGGCAAATTCAAATATCCACCAAGAAAAGCAAATGGTACAGATGTAATTGCAAAGGGC
>JAKAKE010000088.1 GCA_021824625.1 Bacteroidota bacterium
AATTATAATTGGAAAGTGGCATAAAAGCCACTCCCAATTATTTTTTATTTTTTGGTTGATGAACGATTTTAAAAATGTTCTTTAGTTTAAATTATAACACAGCCTCTTCAGATAGTGGTGGTTTTCAGTTTATTCTTTTGACTTTAATAACTTTTTCTAAGTGGATAAATCCCAGGTTGAGAGATTAATATATACCACTACTTAAAAGTAGTGGCTATTCTTTTTTTATCAAATCAACATTGTTTATACGTTTTTTCTACATCCCCCAATATAACGTAACCCCCGCAGAGAAAGTCCACCTCCTCCATTCGGAGGATTTTGTTAGATTGAGAATTGGTATTCCGACACTGATGTCCGGTGTGGCATACATACCAAGTCCATAAGTTAAATCATAACCAAGACGGATTTTCGGCTGAAGAAAAACGCTGTTCAATTCAGAGATTTTTCCATCAACTATTCTCTCATAAGATGGAGGGTTTGTTGGGAATGGCGGTTCATCTATATCACCTATAATAATTTCCTTATGCACACTGCTGTTCGTTAACAAAAATCCGAATTGCAAACCTGCACCAATATGAAGATGAGAACCGGGAATCCTGTATTTAATACCAGGCTCGAGAAGTAAATATGAAATCTTTGAGGAAAATTCAAATTTCGTTAAAAGTACTCCTCCGTTATCGTGGTACAATGGCTCTGCATGAACTGTGAATTTACCGGGTGAATAATTGTATAATCCTGAGAATGTAAATGCTGTAAGTCCATCAGTCCAGTACTCACCTGCAATTCCGGCTGTATATCCTTCTCCACTGCCTGTTTTATAAGCACCGCAATTACAATTAGCTTCCTCTAAATCGAGACTGCCATTATGAATCAGGTGATTGAACTCACCTGACAATCCAAAAAATAATACAGGCGAATCGGCTGGCATTCGTACTGAGTACTGCCAGTCAAATCCCTGTGCATTTAGAATTGAAACAGATAAAATAAAAGTCAATATGTAAAATGATTTCCTCATCTACTTTGTGAGAACAACTTTCTTGATTTGTCTGAACAATCCAGCCTGCATTTCAAAATAATAAATTCCGGGTGTCATGTTATTTGTAGGGTATGACAATTGATAAGTTCCTGCCGGCAGAGTGTTGTCAATCGGCTTTTCAACAAGCTCTCCATAAGAATTATATATACTAATTTTAATATTTGTTGTAAATGCCATTTCATATTCAAACTGAATTTTCTCGTTTGCAGGATTAGGATAAATATCTTCAAACCTGAATATTTTTGTAGTGTGGGGTATCGCTTTCAGATTTAAACCACAAATAGAATCGAGAGTAAATTTTCCATTTGTTATATTTGGTGTCAGCACTTGTGAGCAAAATCCATCACCGAACTCTGGATCTGCAAATGAAATTGGCGTAGATACTTTATCTCCCAAATAAGTTTTGAATTTTAGCAATATTAGAGTATCATTAGGTAAAAAGTAATTTTTTCCGTGTTTTTCTATAATTACACTTAATCGAGAAGAATTGAAATTAGGTATGATTTCAATACGGTCAGCTGCCTCTGATGCTGTATTAATATTTTCATAACCATTGAATCTGAGTAATGAAGCATCATAAGTTAGAGTATCAGTGAAAATTCTTGCAGTATTAATATTTTTCTCATCCACAATAATCGGAACTGAAATCAATCTCCCGGGTTTTGCTTTTATATCATTAGGAATTAATAATCGTGTTGCTTGTGGTTTTACGCTCGAAGCTTTAACAATTAATTTTAGTGTATCCTTTGGAGGACGAACATCTTTTGAAATAATAAACAATGTATCTGAATAATTTCCGAGCTCATTTGCATTAAAAACAACCTGCATAGTTCTTTGAGAATATGCCGCTATTGTGTCAATCGGGATCGGGACTGTAAATGGTGGGTCAATTATCGGGTCCTGTATATGTAAAGTTGTGTTGCCTAAATTATTTAATTGTAATGAAAAGGTTCCAGATGTCTGGAAATCCAAACACCATACTACATTTCCGAAATCAATTATATCGCTTGCAACCGATATCTCCGGCTCAATCCCTGTACCTTTCAGATAAATTGTATCATTCAATGCCTCAGCCGGTATCCCTTTTATATTTCTGCTTGCAATATCACTCTTAATAACAAATTTGGCAATGAAATTTCCTCTTTCCTTAGGTTGAAATTCAATTTGAAATGAATCAGTTTTGTTAGTATCGAGATTAAATGGAAGCTCTTTAATTCCGTCGAGCAGTCTGAATAAGGTATCACTCTCTCCAAACTTATTTTCAATTTTCTGTGAAACAGCACCAAAACGAAGATTACCGGTGTTTTTCAGAAATGCAGTTGCTTTTCTTTTTGTTTCTACCCATACCTCACCAAAATCAAGTGTATCTCCATAAAACTTTACATCAGTTGGGTCAACAATATCCAGATTTTGCTTAACACCTACTCCATTTAACGTTACAATAGCATAATCTATAGAATCAGGATAGAGTATTGGATGAGGTTTGTATTTTAATCTATATTTAGCACTATCACCTCCAATATCAGTGGGGTAGTACTCAATTTCTATGGGTATAACATTTTTCTGATAAATTGGTTGATTTAAAATTTTATTTATCCTGAAACCCGGGTTAGGACTGAGCGGAATAATTGTATCACTTTCAATTTCCAAATCAGCTTTTGATACATTTTTTACCTGCCAGATCCAAGGCACTTTAGCAGGTGGATTCACATAGACAGAATCAAAATCATACTCACTTTCATAACCATCTATATAATGTTCAGTTTTACGTGCTATTAGTAAAAATGAATCTAAAGCCACCATATCATCATAGCCGGGACTTGGTTGGTCAGGGATTCTTGAATCATATAATCCAAGCTTTAATAATACAAACTTTTTCCCCGGTTTTTTACTTGTATCTCTGGCGAAATATGTCATTCTGAGTTCATGTTTTTGTCCAACACCTATAGAAAATGGAGGTTGAGAATCAATGGGAGGGTCAAATTCAGAATAATCTTCAATGTGACCTGGGTAATTTGGGTCACTGCCTTTATAATATGATGGGTCAAAACCTCCAAGCCTAAGTACTTCCGTACCTGTATTTTCTAAAGTAAATGTTCTTGATAATGAATCTCCGACAAGGCATAATCCATAATCAACAATATTTACATTTTTATCTTTAACTGTTCCCTTAGGCTGATTTATTTTACCATTAGGTTGTGCATTTATCATTTGTATCATCAACACAAATGAAACGGTTACTATTATTAATAACTTAATTTGTTTTAGAATTGCCATAATTCATCAAATTTTATTAATCATTAATCTAAAATTAAGTAATCATTCGATTTAATCAAATATTTATTTAAGACGAAATGAAATCAAAATAATTCATTTTTAAAATATATTAGATAAATATAACACTATATTTTAATATTTTGCGTCAAAAGTGCTACATTAAATAACAAAATTTTTGAACCGGAGGATTTATTATGAAATACTTAGTACTGAGCATAGTTCTTTTAAGTTTTGTTTTATTAAACAGTACAAATGCACAGCCAAAACTTGAAATTGTTGGAGGAGATACCTACAATTGGAATAAAGTAACCCCCAAAGAATCGCCATTGAGTGCAAAAATCCAGCTAAAGAATGCCGGCACCGACACATTGGTTATTTCTAATGTAAAACCGGGTTGCGGATGCACAACAGCCCCGCTCGATAAATCAAAATTGGGGCCGAATGAAGTTGGAACTCTGGATGTTAAATTGAATATATCTAATAGGCCCGGAGCAGTAACAAAATCCATTTCTATCACATCGAATGACCCCAAGACACCAAATGCCACTCTTTTCCTCAAAGCTGAGGTGAAAGTTGATATTGAAATAAGCCCTCAATACTTTACCTTCAACGACATGAGAGTGGGGCAGGAAGCTGTTTCCAAAGTTAAAATCATTAATCATTCAAACGAAAATGTTACTTTTTCAGATTTTTCCAATACACCCGAAAATGTTTCTTTCAACCTTAGCAAATCATTTGTATTAAAACCAAATGAAGAAATTGAAATTACAGAGAGAGCAAAACCTGATAAGAAAGGCTATTTTTCTTCGACTTTAAAGATGATTACTTCACATCCTGATTTTAAGGAATTAGTAATTAGCGGATATGGGCCTGTTGCCGAGTCACCGATATTCAATAACAATGAAAAATCCAAATAATAAATAAATTTCTTTTGAATAAGAATATATAATTTTCAACTTGATTGTACTTGGAATAGACCCGGGTTCGGTAATTTGCGGCTATGGAGTAATTGAAAAAAAGAAAAATTCACTCTGCGTCGTGGAATATGGCGTCATCAAAGCAAAAAAAGCTTACGACGAACTGCCATACCGTCTTAGAGAAATTTATCAAAGACTGATTAAGGTGATTGACAGAACCAAACCCGATGTTGCCGCATTTGAATCCACATTCTATTCAAAGAATGCACAATCTCTCCTTAAATTAGCTCATGCGAGGGCATCAGCTATGCTTGCCGCTGCGATGAATGATATTCCAATTTCTGAGTACAGTCCGAGAGAAGTAAAAAAATCGGTAACAGGCAAAGGTTCTGCTTCGAAGGAACAGGTTCAGTTCATGGTCAAAACACTTCTAAAAATCAAAGAAACTCCGGAATTTTATGACGTTACAGATGCTCTTGCTGTTGCGGTTTGTCACTCTCTGAAATCTGAACTTCCTTCAAAAAAAGCCGGAAGCTGGGAAGATTTTATTAAAAAAAATCCCGAGAGAATTGCGAAGATTTAATTATCGGCCATTTTGGAATAATTGAAGAATCACGTATAGACAGGTCTCAGACCTTTCTCTACACATATCGTGCAACAAAACAGTGAATGATGAATAGCCGTTGAAACAAATACAATTTTTGGTATAGCTAAAACATTATACATTTTCTTGTCATTCCGAGCGAAGCGAAGAATCTAATATGTGTAGTGGTGCAATTATTAAGAGATTCTTCACTGCGTTCAGAATGACTTCTATACCAAATTAGCAATACCCAATTTTTCCTTCTTTTTTTTGATTAACAATAGTAATAATTTTAATGTTGAATTTTCCTAATTTCATTATAAACAAGAAATCAATTTCATATCTAGTTGAGTTAAAAGTTTAGAATTATTAAATAGTTATTATAGATGAGAAAAATTTGTAAATTCGTAATTGAGGAGTGTGATTTTTAAAAAAAATCATGATTGAGAGAGTCTCATGAAATCATTTATTTATAGTGTGCGCAGCAGATTAACAATCCTTGTTCTTTTAGCTGTTATTCCGATAATAATCCTGATTATCTACATTTTTCAAGAAGAATACAAAAATGAGAAGAAAAAAATTAAAGAGAAAACTATTGAGTTTACTAATCTTATTTCCTTAGAGGAAGAACAACTTATCAGAAATACACGGGAATTTGTTATAATTATGAGTCATTTATGGGAATCCTCTGAAAAAAACATAATTTACAATCAAAGCTTTTTCAATCACATTCTTAATAAACATTTTCATCGTTATTCTAACTTTGGTATTGTAAATCTAAATGGAGATTTAATAATTAGTGCAATACCAGTTAAAACAAGCATTAATTTGGCTGACCATATATTTTATCAAAGAACACTGAAAAGCAGTGGATTTACAATTGGTGATTACAAAATAGATACAATAACAAAAAAACCGGTAATTTATTTTAGCTATCCGATTTGGGATAATTCTGGAAAGATTAAAGCTATTTTTTTTGCGGCAGTTGACCTTAAATGGCTTACTCAATTTGAGTTTAAAATCCTTAAGCAGTTACCCAATAATTCAAAACTTGCAAAAATTGACAGCAAGGGTAAAATTTTAGTTTACTTACCCAATTCAAATAATTTATTCGGGAAAACTTTACCAGAAATAAAATTAATTAATGCAGAATTATCAAAAGGAATAGAATTATTTGAGGCTAAAGATGAAAAGGGTGTCAACCAATTATATTCAGTTTCTCAAATACATAGTGGACTTCATAATATAAAAGTATTTGTTGTTTATAGTATTCCGATTAATATAGCGTTTTCAGAGATTAATAAAAATCTAATTTTTAATTCAATAATATTAATTGCTACTATTGTATTAGTACTATTAATTATTTGGATAGGAGGCCATTATCTTATTTTGAGACGTGTCAAAGTCTTGGTCAATATGGCGAAGAGTATGGAAAAAGGTCAACTTAAAATACGCAGTGGAATTCTCTATCATAAGGGTGAAATTGGGAAATTAGCACAAGCCTTAGATGAAATGGCTGATTCACTTTTTAAGCATGAGGAGATGATCAATAATATAGCAATTAAATTGAGTGAAAGCGAAAAGCGGTACCGTGAACTATTCGAAAATGCAAATGATATCGTTTATACACATGATTTGTCAGGTAAAATCACATCAATAAATAAAGCCGGTGAACTTGTTACAGGCTTTTCTCGTTCAGAACTTTTGAATATGAAAATTGAGCAGATAATCAAGCAAGAATACATTGATTTAGTACAACAAATAACTGATGAAAAATTATTAGACGGGAAATCGGCTGTTTATGAAATAGAAATTACCAATAAACAAGGAATATCAATACCAATAGAAGTTAGTAAAAGACCTATTTATGAAGGTAATAATCTTGTTGGCATACAGGCTATTTCAAGGGATATAACCAGACGTAAGAGATACGAGAAGGAATTAATCGAAGCAAAGGAAAAAGCTGAAGAAATGAATAGACTGAAATCCAGTTTCCTTGCCAACATGAGTCATGAATTAAGAACTCCTATGAACGGAATTATTGGTTTTTCCCAAATTCTTCTCACTGAAGATAATATTGGCAGCATTAGAGAAGTTTCAGATTTGATTTATAAAAGCAGTAAGAGATTAATGCATACTCTGAATTCTATACTTGACCTATCAAGAATAATATCAGGTGAAGTGAAACTCCAAAATAATTTTTTTGATATTATAGAATTAGTCAATGAGTGTATGGATCATTTCATTGTTGAAGCTAAAAAGAAAAACCTTGAAATAAATTTAGATTCAGTTTATGATTACTTAATGATGTTTTCAGACCGAAGAATGATAGGGGATGTACTTAATAATTTAATAAATAATGCGATAAAATTCACAGATTCCGGTAGTATTACAGTAAAGGTTTATAAAGAAAAGATAAATAATGGTGATTTTGTTTTTGTTGATGTAATTGATACCGGTATAGGAATAGATGAAAAGAATTATAATCTTTTATTCGATGAATTTCGTCAGGTGAGTGAGGGATTAAACAGAAACTTTGAAGGTACGGGTCTGGGATTAACGATAAGCAAAAAATATGTAGAAATTCTCGGAGGAATTATAAGTGTAGAAAGTAAAATAGACGTAGGTTCTAAATTTACTATTAAATTCCCATTAATCCCTTCTGATGAATCAGAAACAAAAATTACTGAAATAGAAAATGAACTCACCGATACTGCTGAACCTTCTTATAGCCCTAATAAAACTCCTTATCCTCAACTTTTATATGTTGAAGACGATGATGTCAGCATAAAGTTAGTTAAAAGGATCCTAAAAAATATTTTTGAAGTTGATGAAGTAATAAATGCACAACAAGCAATTCAAAATGTAAAAACTAAACTTTATACCTTGATTTTGGTTGATATAAATCTTGGTAAAGAGAAAAATGGTATTGATGTTACAAAAGAAATTAGGAAAATGCCTGATTATAAAGATACACCTATTATTGCCCTAACGGCTTTTGCTATGCATGGAGATAGAGAAGAATTCCTCGAAGGCGGGTGTTCAGATTATATTTCAAAACCTTTTGAACCTGATGAGCTTTTAAGAATAATAAGAAAATATGTATAGTTAATCTTTTTCGAATTGATTGTATTTAATGTTATGTGATTCAGTTTAAGATAATTTTAAATTTATTTACTATACTGTTTCCAACTCCTTCAATTAAATATTACTCGGCAAATTATATTTTTCCTTCTTTTTTTTGATTAACAATAGTAATAATTTTGAAATCATGTTGTTCCCATTTATATTATTTAATATTAGAAATTTTATATGGTGATTTTATGAAAAGAGTTCTTTCGAAAATGAAAGGTGATGCCGTATTATTGCTCGTTTTGCTCTTTATCTTTTTCGTTTCTTCTTCTTTAGCTCAAACCGATTTTTTGCAGTTAGAAGCAAAATTGAGAAATCATATTTCCATTCTTGCTTCCGATTCCCTTGAAGGCAGGCTGGCAGGCAAATCCGGAAATGAAAAAGCTATGAACTATATCCTGAATCAATTCAGGGAATACGGTGTAAATCCAATTGGCAATAATTACCTCCAAAGATTCCCAATTGTTGCCGGACTGAAACTTGAAAACGATAACAATATGGAAGTATCAATACTTGTCGAAAAGCCGGGAATTCCAATTGAATTGCTAAAACCAACAAAAAGGAAATGGGAACTGTATAAGGACTGGAAGCCCATGCGTTTCAGCCAGAACGGAACAGTATCGGGTGAGATTGCCTTTGTAGGTTACGGCATTACTGCGAAAGAACTGAATTATGACGACTATTCAGGTGTGGATGTTAAGGATAAAATAGTAATTATTCTGTCAGATTCTGCCGAAGGACAACCCCTGATTAAAGAATTTAAACCATACTCTGAGTTGAGCTACAAAGTTAATAATGCACGCGAACATGGTGCCAAAGGAATTATTTTTATTAAAACTTTGAGCGACTCTGCAAACACTTTTTATAAATTCTTTCCTGACAGGATGTTTAAAAATTCTGGTATTGTATCAATCCAGGGTAACAGGACACAAATCGGAAAGATTTTCCCTCATTCAAAGCCAATGCTTGACCTTGAAAAGAAAATAAATAAAGAAAAAATTCCGCAGAGCTTCGTGCTTCCAAAAGTATCAGTCTCCATCACTGTAAATATATCTGAAGATACAATACAAATCAACAATATTTTGGGAGTAGTTAAAGGTAATGATCCAAACTTAGCAGATGAATACCTGATTGTCGGAGCGCATTATGACCATATCGGATGGGGAGAGGTTAATTCATTTTACAAAGGTAAGACAGCCCAGATACACAATGGTGCCGATGACAATGCTTCCGGTGTCTCTGCTCTGCTTGAATTGGCATCAATTTTTAAGAATAAGCCATTGAGAAGAAATCTTCTCTTGATATCATTCAATGCAGAAGAAACCGGATTGCAAGGCTCTGCATATTATGTTAAGAATCCTGTTGTTCCTCTCGATAAAACCGATTTCATGCTGAACATGGACATGATTGGCAGAATGAAAGATAACAGGCTCAACCTGATGGGAACAGGTTCTTCTGAAAGGTTTTCAAACATTGCAGATTCTCTCGCACTCGTAGATTCTGTTAAAATTATAAAAGTGAACGAAGCTTATGGACCCAGCGACCACGCATCCTTTTATTCAAAAAATATACCTGTAATGATGATGTTCACTGACCTGCATCTCGATTACCACAGGCCTACTGACGACATTGAAAAAATCAACTTTGACGGCTTGGCTCGGCTAACTCTATTCGCTGAACATCTGCTTCGTGCAGTGGATTCTTATGATACAAAGCCGGTTTATCAGGAAATCAAAACAGCAGATACAAGTTCAGTGCAGAAAGAAAGAGGATATGGCAAAGTCTGGTTTGGTGTTGTTCCCGACTTTGAAGAAAATCCGAAAGGTTTGAAAATAACCGGAACTGCCGGAGGCAGTCCTGCACAGAAAGCCGGTTTGCTCAATGGAGACATTATTACTAAATTTGGTGAGAAAACTGTTAAGAATTTATATGATTTAACCTATTGCCTGAAAGAATATAATGTAGGGGATGTTGTAGATATATTTATTATCAGAGGCGATAAGGAAATGAAATTAAAATGCACACTCGAATCGAGGAAATAATCTTAATTTTGTAAGATATGAGCAAAAACATTTTTCAGGACTTAGATTTTAATTTACTTAATGGCGAAAACTTCAAAGAAGATTCCGTTCGTGAAGTATTAATTAATCCATTCTTACAGTCTCTTGGCTATGATGTTCAGGGTGATTTTATTATCATCAGAAGCAAGCATGTCAGAAATCCTTATGTTTATATCGGCACATCGAAAAAACAAATAACTCAAATTCCTGATTATATCTTAGAAGTTAAGGGGGAATACGCATGGGTATTGGATGCCAAAGCTCCGAATGAAGATATTACAACAGGACAAAACGTAGAACAGGTTTATTCTTATGCTCTTCATCCCGATATAAAAGTTATGTTTTACGCTCTATGCAACGGACATGAATTTATTCTTTTCAAAATGAATGAGAAAGAACCTGTTCTATATTTCCATCTTTCTGAGATAGAAAAACATTGGGATAAAATTAAAACTCATTTATCACCACAAGTATTTATCAAAGAAATAGAAATAAAGAAAAACAATAATAATAACGGATTCGATTACCTGACAAGAAAAATATTGCCTGAATTACCTGTCAGAAAAAGAGCTTCCCGCCGACATTTCGGAGTTCATGGTTATTTCACAAAGCAATCATGGAATGTTGTTCAGGAGTATATTAAAAATTTTACAAAACCCGGTGACATTGTATTAGACCCTTACGGTGGTAGTGGTGTAACTTTAGTAGAAGCTTTAATGACAGGCAGGAAAGCAATCCATATTGATATCAACCCAATGGCGAATTTTATTGTTGACAGCTTGCTTTCACCTGTTGATTTCAAAAAAATGCAGGACGAGTTTGAATCCATTAAGATTGCATATAAGCAACATCATCCTGTTAAAAAAGATGAAATAAATAATGCCTTGAAAAAATATAAATATCCAAGAGGTCTAAAACTTCCAAAAAATTCAGATGTTGATAAGATTGAAGATTTATTTACACCTCTTCAATTGGCTCAATTATCATATTTAAAATTCTTAATTAAAAAAGTCAAGGATAAAAATATTAAAAAAACACTTTTACTTGTTTTTTCTACAACAATAACGAAAATCAATAAAACTTATCATCATTCCTCTTATGCAAGTCCTAATGCGGGTAATGCAGCACCTTTTGCTTATTACAGATATAGAATAGCTCCTAAACCCGTCAAGCTTGATGTTTGGAAAACTTATGAAGGGAAATTTGATAGAATTTTAAAAGCAAAACAGGAAATTAGCCCTATTATTAATCAGGAAGTTTATCATAATTCTAAAATATTAAAAGGAACTGCTACTAATTTAAAAGATATTGAGACTGAGAGTATTGATTATATTTACACAGACCCTCCTTATGGAACAAAAATTCCTTATCTTGATTTATCAATTATGTGGAATGCCTGGCTCGACCTTGAAGTTGCTAATGAAGATTTTGATTTGGAGGTGATTGAAAACGGAACAAAAGATAAAAGCTTTGAGGATTATTCCAGACTTCTAACAAAATCAATCGAGGAAATGTACAGAGTTCTCAAGTTTGACAGGTGGATGAGCTTTGTGTTTGCTCACAAAGACCCGAAATACTGGCATCTGATTGTAAACACTGCCGAAAGCGTTGGATTTGAATATGCAGGTGTTGTTCCTCAGCCAAACGGGCAGACAAGCTTCAAAAAAAGAACTATGACATTTTCAGTTCTTGCCGGTCAATTAATAATTAATTTCAAAAAAGTTAGAACACCTGAAGCATTACCCAAAGTAAAAAATGGCATACATGTATATCGTACCATCATTAGAACAATTGAATCTGTTATAGCAAAAAATCATGGTGCTAAACTTGAAGAGATTAATAATGCGCTTATAATTAAGGGTTTGGAAAACGGTTTTCTTGATACATTAAGTAAAGAGTATAAAGATTTGACACCTATTTTAACAAGTGAATTTGAATATGATTCTTTTACCGAGAAATTTCATATAATTCATAATCAGAAATTTCAGACAAATATTCCTTTGATTTTAAGAATTAAATATTTTATAATATCTTATTTAAGAAAAAAAGAAATTGAAGGGAAATATCCTTCGACTGACGAAATTATTTTACATGTTATGCCATTACTCAGAAATGGTGATACACCTATTGACCAAAACATACTTGATGAATTAGAAAAATTAGCAGATAAAGCCGGTAAAGACAATTGGCGGCTCAGAAATTCATCTCAAATTAGTTTGGGATTTCATTAATCATGGCTTTAATTAGTAATTCATTTGAAATTGTTAATTCAATAAATGAAATAATCAGGGGGGATGTCAGATATCCTGTTCATAGAGGCGTGCTTCCATGTGTCGTTCTGATGCATGGCTTTCAGGGATTCAAGGACTGGGGCTTTTTCCCATATATATCAGAAAAAATTGCAGAAGCAGGTGCAATTACTATTTGCATTAATTTCTCACTTAACGGTATGGGTTTAAAAACAGACATAGCCGAATTTCCGGAAAAATTTGCACGAATGACTGTTACCCAGGAAATTGAAGATGCTGAATTAGTTGTAAATTGTTTGATTGATGGAAAGATTTTGAAAAATGATATTATTGAAAAAATATGGAATGGTGAAATTTATTTACTCGGTACATCACTTGGCGGAGGTATATCAATACTTACGGCAAAGAGGAACAGAAATATAAATAAAATTGCTCTTTGGGCTTCAATTGCAAAATT
>JAKAKE010000203.1 GCA_021824625.1 Bacteroidota bacterium
CATTAGTCAGTTCAAGATTTTTCAGCATATTCTCAGGATAGACAACGAGATTATCAACGAGATTGATTGTCCTGTGCAAAATATAATCAAGAGAAATTGTTGAATCAGGAAAAATTACTCTTTCAACACTCGAATGGGAAATATCCCTTTCGTGCCAGAGTGCATTATTCTCAAAAGCGGCAATGGCATTGGAACGCAGAAGCCGTGCCTGTCCGCAGATATTTTCCGAAACAATCGGGTTTTTCTTATGAGGCATAGCCGAACTGCCCTTCTGTCCTTTTGAAAAATACTCTTCTGCTTCTAATACTTCTGTCTTCTGAAGATGTCTTACCTCGGTTGCAATTTTTTCAAGAAATGAGCCAATCAAAGCAATTGTAGAAATAAAATTTGCATGGCGGTCACGTTGAATTACCTGTGTTGTAATCGGAGCAGGTTTCAATCCAAGATTTTTGCATACATATTCCTCAACTTTGGGTGAGAGATGTTCAAATGTACCTACAGCACCATTGATTTTACCATAAGCAATCTCTTCGACAGCTCTTGTCATTCTCTCGATATTTCTCTTACATTCATCAAACCACAGTGCCATTTTAAGCCCAAAGGTGGTTGGCTCCGCATGTATTCCATGAGTCCTGCCCACACACAACGTGTGTTTGAATTCATTAGCTCTCTTACGAAGCACGTCTCTGAGTTTTTCTAAACTTGTCAGGATAAGTTCTCCTGCCTGCTTGCATTGTAAAGCAAAACATGTATCGAGAACATCGCTTGACGTCATACCGAGATGCAAATAACGTGAAGGTTCTCCTGCATATTCTTCGATGCTTGTCAAAAAAGCAATCACATCATGTTTAGTGGTTTCTTCGATTTCCAGTATTCTTTTAACATTGACTTTTGCCTTCTGTCTAATTATTGGTGATATATCCTTGGGAACAAGTCCAAGTTCAGCCATTGCTTCACATGCAAGGATTTCGATTTCGAGCCAGATTTTATATTTATTTTCTTCTGACCAGATATGTCCCATTTCGGGACGAGTATAGCGTTCTATCATTAAAACTCCAAAATTAACATATTGCAAAATTATGAAGTATTTGCGTGAATTGAAAAAATATAAATTAAGTTTACTTACAATCCACTTTCCTTTGCAATTTCTCTCATACCTTTGATTGTCAAATCAATCAACTCATCGAGAGTGATTCCGAGCATATCAGCCCCCTTTTGTATGATTTCACGGTTTGCTCCTACGGCAAAGGATTTTTCTTTCCATTTCTTTTTGACTGATTTCACTTCCAAATCCATTACACTCTTTGAAGGGCGCACCAAAGCACAGGCAGTTACTAATCCTGTTAGTTCATCAACAGCAAATAGCGTTTTCTCTAATTCATTGATTGGCTCTACATCAGTACATGTTCCCCAGCCATGAGCAAGAACAGCATGTATATATTCATCACTCCAACCGGCTTCTTCAAGAATCTGCTTGGTCATTGTGCAATGTACATCAGGATATTTTTCATAATCAAGGTCATGTACAAGCCCAATTACACCCCATTTTTCCTCATCCTCACCTTTTAACTTTGCAGCATATCTCATGACCGCTTCAACGGATTTTGCATGATTGAGCAATGATTGAGTTTCATTGTATTTTTTTAGTAATTCAAATGCTTCTTCTCGTGATGGTATATGTTTCTCCATATTTTATTCCTCTATTCTTTTTCTACTGATTCATCTTCCACAGCAATTTCCTTTTCAAGTTTTTTTGTGATTTCAATCACTTTCAACTCAGCTTTGTTAAGGTAATTCCTCAGCTCTTTTACAAGTTCCATACCTTCCTCAAAAAGCTTCAGAAGCTCATCAATCGTAGCATCTCCTGCATCGAGAATATCAACGATGTCCTCTAATCGCTTAAGCTGTTCTTCAAACGGTTTATTTTTTTTCACTGCCATAATATTCCTCTCAATTGTGTTTCGGTATTACTTTATTGACAATAACATTTGCTTTTTCATTCTGCCTGACAATATCAATATAAATATAATTTCCAAGAGTTTCATCTTTGGTTATAATTTTTCCATCGGATTCGAGAAGAGCAAAACCTTTGTTAAATGGTGCTACAGGATTAAGTGATTTGCAATGTCCCTCCAATGATGATAATCGTTGAGTTAAAAATGCAATACTTCTTTTGGTGTTTTGTGCATTTCTTATCTCGAAATCATCCAGAAGTTGTCCATTCAATTTAATTTTCTCAATTATTCTTCTTGACATACTTGGTCCTGACATATCATCAATCATTTCATGATATTCCTTAATTTTATCTGTTGTTATTGAAACAAGTGAATTCATTGCATCACCCGTTAAATCGAATAAATAATCAATTGTAACTGGAGTTACAATCTCTGCTGCAGCAGTGGGTGTTGCCGCCCGAACATCCGCAACAAAATCTGCAATAGTGAAATCAACTTCATGTCCTACTGCAGAAATTATAGGAATTGAAGAATTATAAATTGCATCGGCAACAATTTCAGTATTATAAGGCCATAAATCTTCGATTGAACCACCGCCTCTGCCTATTATTATGACATCCAAAGGGTATGTATTCAATTCCTTAATTGCCCGAACAATATCATCTGCTGAGCCATCACCCTGAACGAGTGTCGGGCGGAAATAAACTTCTGCCAAAGGGAATCTTCTCTCGATTGTACTGGATATATCCCGTATTGCGGCTCCTGTCGGAGAGGTTGATACACCTATTTTTATAGGCATTGAAGGTAAATCTTTTTTTCTTTCAGAAGCAAAATATCCTTTTTCATCAAGTTTTTTCTTCAGTGCCTCATAAGCTAAGTATAAATCTCCCTGTCCGAGAGGAGTAATAGAACTGACATCAATCTGGTATTTACCCTGAGGCGGATAGACTGCGAGTTTGCCTGTTATAACTACTTTTATACCATCGCTCATCTGAAACTTGACGGGCCTGCCCTTCCATATTGTACAGCTTATCTGTGCATGTTCATCTTTCAAAGAGAAATAACGATGTCCTGAAGAATGGTGTTTATAATTAGAAATCTCTCCCTGAACAGTAATGATATCGAAACTGCCCTCAAGAACAAGCTGTATCTGTTTTGTCAGCTCGCTTACCGATGGAATTTTATCTGTCAAATATCTGAGTATTGTCTTGTTATTTAATTAAAATTTTTAATTTATAATTTAAAATTTAAAATTTAAAATGAATTTTTTTAAATATACAAATATTAAAATTTAAAAATATTTAGCACTTGATGCTAAAACAAAATTGTTTATATATTTAAAATTAATTAATTAAAAATTTATTGAAAATTGAAAATTAAAAAAATTTTAAATTACCTTCGTTTATACCATTCAACAGAGCGTCTCACCGCTTCTTCAAGTTTTATCTTGGGCTCAAATCCAAGTAGTTTTATGGCTTTTTCAATTGAAAAATGGTAATCGCTTCCTCCGTTGCTTATGCGATACCTTGTCAGCAATGGTGCATTTTTTATCCTGAATAAAATGTAAAACATTTCCATAAGAAATGCAATTGTATAACCAATTGGAAAGGGAATACTCATTTTAGGTCTTTTCACACCAAGTTCATCAGCAAACATATTTGTAAAATCCCTCCAGTTTATATCAACAGCATCTGTGATATTGAAAGCCTGACCAACTGCGGCAGGATGGAATGTCGCTAAAACAACAGCGTCAGCAAGATTTTCGACATAAGTCGGGCATGTTACATGCCTGCCACCGTCAACAAAACCGCCTTTTCCTTTTTCCAATGCGTCAAGATATTTTTCTATAAAAGTATGGTCTCTTGTGCCAAAAACATTTCCTGGTTTAATGGATGTAATTTCTATTTTTTTTGTTTTTGCAAACTCAAATAGCCACTCATCTGCTATTCTTTTGGTTTCGCAATAAGGGAAAATGGATTTAACGGCTGGTGCAGATTCATCCATCTTATTGGGATTCTTAAAACCATGGATTGCAACCGTACTTATATGAACAAACCTTTTGACATTGTTTTCCGATGCAATTTCAGCAACATTTTGAGTTCCTGTAACATTGATTTTATAAAATTCATCGAATGAACCCCAATCGGATGCAAATGCGGCATTATGAACAACAACATCAATCCCCTGTAGAGACTCTCTGAGAGAGTTTCTATCGGTTATATCTCCATAAAAAAGTTTAATATTAAAATCTTTAATAAATTTTAAATCTGAAGTCTTACGAACCAAACCAAATACTTCATGCCCTGCATTAATAAACTTTTCAGCAAGATGACTACCGATAAAACCGTTAACTCCTGTTATAAAAACTTTATTCATATTATTATTTCAAATAAATTATAAATATATCGGTCAACACACCCATAGTTAGATGAATTAGTAAGGGATACCAGAACGACTTCGTCCTTATTGCAATGACACCCATAATTATACCAAAAATAATAGAGCCGATTATTTCTCCGTCGGGTTTACCGATATGAATCAGACAAGATGAAATAGTTTGTATTAAGATGGCATTCATTGCACCAAATCTATCTTTCAAACCGAAAAGGAGAAATCCCCTGAAGAAAAATTCCCATGCAATGTAATAGAAAATTATATATACTAATTCGTATTGAAGAATCAGGTCATGCCTGTCGAGAAGTACTCTTGCCATTGGATATACGTTCTGTATATCAGACATCCTTGTGCCTGAGTAAGTAAAGGGAATAATTATAAAAGGAATTGTAATGAGACAAATAATCAAACCAAATTTCCAATCACCTAATCCCAACCCAAACTCAATCAGCGGCTTTTTCATTTTTAGTTTAAGGTATAAGAAAGGTATGATAAACATCAAAATGAAAAAGGAAATGAATTGGTAAATCTGCCCATAATATCCTTCTAATTGATGACCTGTGTATTGCGGAAAATAGGTCGTAAAATCTTTAGCCTGTCCGTAGCAAATGTACAAGGTCAAAAGCAAAGGAGCACTTAATAACAAAAAGTAAGTATCAATGTCCTTCTTATCAAAATCAAAAGATTTAAATAAAGACTTCATTATATGAATTATTTAAAATGAAAAATAAATTTATTTCTGAACCTCAAATATGCCATCCGCCCTAATGTCACACAAAATATTGCCAATGCTGTACCAGCAATTATATCAATAACATAATGAAACCTGCAATATACTAACGAAATCAAAATTAAAAATGCAAATGGCATATAAAAATAAAACAATTTTTTTGCATTTCTGAATGTCAAATACATGATTACTAACATGATAGCCGCATGCAGGCTTGGAAAACAATCCAGTTTGTTCGGTTCAAAGAAATCAATCAAACTCATAATTGGTTTTGATAAGAATAAACCTGTCAGCGGCACAGTCTGAAGATGAGCAAGATGGAATCTCGGACCTTCGACAGGGATAAATAAGTAAGTTATATAAGCCGTGTAATATGTGATAAACATCAAAAAAATCAGCTCCTCTAAAGCTTCAAATTGCCTTCTATAAAAAAGTATAATTACTAAAATCAAAGGCATCGGAAAATAGAAGAAATATGATATATACATTAATTCCGTTAATGATGGATTTATAAACTTTTCAATCCATACAGTCGGATGAACACCACACAGAAAATAGTCTATGTTAATCATCAAATCATCATAACGGAACGTGTTAAAATATGGCAAAAGCATGAAGATTGATTCAAACAAACTAAAAAAGAAAATCATCGGATATGCAAGAAAAATAAATTTCTTTCCCCAAAATTCCTTTTTCGACTGCCTCAACCTGCTCATTAGTATGATAAACAAAAAGAGAAAAGAATACCATATTGCTAATGTAACTTTATATGGCGTTCGAGTAAAACCGATTAAATAAATTATAATGAAAATGATAAGAACGGCAAGATTCAGTAAATCTATTATACTTATTTTTTTAAATAAATTTTTGTCAGAACCCATATACATTCAATCCATAGTTTATGCAAAACTTTAGGCAATTCTCAATTTTGTTATTTCATAAACTTTAAAATTACTGAATTTATAATATATTTAAATCTGAATAATAAAATTTTAATCTGCTGTTTAATGCAAATTAATGTTTTAGTATGTTTGTGAATATTATTTTCAATATTTAAGATATTTAATATGGTTGGATTGGGATATGACTCCCATATTTTGGCTGAAGGTAAGCCATTATTACTTGGGGGAATTAAAATTGAGTCTGATTTAGGCACAATAGCTCACAGTGACGGAGACGTTGTGCTGCATGCTCTTTGTGATGCTATGATTGGTGCATCGGGATTAGGTGACATTGGAGAATTATTTCCTGATAATGATTCAAAATACCTTGGTGCAGACAGCAAACTATTTGTCGTTCAAATAATGAAACTGCTGGAAGACAGGAACTTATTTATTATCAATGTTGATATTACAATCTTACTCGAGAAGCCAAAATTGAAAAATTATAAAGAAAAAATCAGGCAAAGCATTTCTGAACTTGTCAAGCTTCCTGTTGAGAATGTCAATATTAAAGCAAAGTCAAATGAGGGTATGGGATTTGTTGGCAGACAAGAAGGAATTGCTGCATATTGTGTTTGTGAAATTCAACAAAAGGCTTAAAGGTTTTGGGAATATCTAAATTTGTAATATCAGCTTTTATTATTTTCATTTACTATACATCAACCGTAAATGCCGATAATACATTTCCAATGTCCTATTCAAGTTTTGAGTTCTTCGATGGAGGTAAACTTCTGCTAACAAAATCAAATGATAAGGATGTGCAAATAACCAGCTTTTTAATTAAACCCGGATGGCTCGGAGAATCAGAAGTAATTTATTCCTGGAAAGGCATAAAAAAAATCAATTCAAAGGGAAGCATAAGCGGAGTTAGAATTCTTGATGCCTGCCCGTTGCAGTCATCAATTCTTGCTGTATGGATTGACAAGCAAAGTTTATATGTTGCTTATATTGACTCAAATACGACAATTAAGTCAACAACTGAAATTAATTATATTTCTGGCGTAACTGATAATGTGGATGCTCAATGGCTTGGCAAATGTTCTAAAAGCAACTACCTCCTAAGAATTAGCAAATCTCTTTACCTTTGTAATATTGATAAATCTTTTCAAATCAGAATTACTTTGGTTGCCGAAAATGTTGTAAATGCAATATCGCTTGATAGTAAATCCGGGAATAGCAAAGAATTTGTTTACTTAATCCGTAGTGAAGGTTGGTGTATTGTCAATTTTCATAATATTGATGGTGAAAATGTTGAAGCGGCAAGAATTCAAATTTCAGATGATATTAAGTTAGTTCCTCTGAACAATGAAATTGGCATTCTTTCATCATCTCAAAATTCCGGTATTTCACTTTTTCAGGTTATTGACAAAAACAAAGGAATATTAAGTAGTTCATGGATAGAATCTCCATTAGATAGAATTTCAATCGAAGAAACCAAAGGGAAACCGAGAACATCTTTCCTTAAAAACATTGGAAATGATTATTATATTTACTCAACTGATATAAATAATATCAAGAACAATAAGAACTGGAAAGAAACTGTTTTGCCAACAGGATTTATAGAACCTTATGGTATTTCAAATTTGAATGATGAAAAAGTTATTTTATTTCGAAATGGTATAATTACCATTGATGGTGAGGGCAATATTAAATCATCTGATTTTATCCCTTTGGGAGAGTTATTTGAAGAAAAGCCTGTCCCCTATAAATTTAACGGGTATCTTGTTCTTAACACAGCAACTTCATCATTAATCCTAAGGGAAACAAAGCATGAACTATGGTTTATCAACCTTTTTTTCATGAATACCGGAAAAATTATTATACCCGGAATTTTAATAATTCTAATTATTGTTTTTATCCAATTATATAGGCATCAGAAAAGATTTCTGAAGACTGTGCTGGATTTACCATCATCAGGCATTGTTTTTATAATAAGTAAAGACGGTTCTTTATTGCGAGCCAATGACTCGGGCAAGAAATTTTTAGGTATAACTGATAAAGTGCCTTTAAAAAGGATATTCCAATATTACTGCATACTGGAACACACCAAGCCATTGAACGAATTAGTCAACAGGGCACTTGCCATGAAAGATTCAATAATTCAAAAGATTAATATAATTCAGGACAATGAAAGCAAAGAATGGTACTGTACGGTCATGCCGCTTTCCAGTTTTTCGGGAAGGTACCGAGGCTTGGTGCTTACTGCTATTGATATAACCGAAGAGCTTGAAAAGAAGAGACTCAGCAACTGGGCACAATTAGCTCATGATATGCAGACAAATTTATCAACTATTCGCCTTAATGCTGACCAGCTTGAAGTAATTGATAACGATTTGAATACCGACAGAAGAAAAAAAATCATTCACCAGGTCGGATTACTCATACAAAGAGTAAGAGATATCGTTACAGTTGGTAGAAGCGATACTATCGAGAGACAGGTCGTCAATGCCGCTGCAATATGTATAGAGGCTAGAGTGGAATTTGACGAAACATTATTCCCTGATGTAGAATTTGATTTGAGAATATTAAACTTTAACGTTTCCTGCGATAAACCAAAAATGATAAGGGCTTTGAGGAATGCCATCGAGAACGGCATTCGCTCTCTTAAAGGTAAACCGGGCAGAATAAGGATAACCTGCTGGTCTGATGTCAAATATGCTTATTTCAGTGTTATGGATAGTGGGGCAGGAATGGATGAAGTAACTAAAAAGAAAATGCTGACGCCTTACTTCACTACTTCAAAAAATTATGGCGGGACGGGTATCGGTACTATGATAATGCAGCATGTTGTTCAGCTTCACGGAGGAGAACTGATGATAAATTCTACTCCCGGAGAAGGTACTGAAATCATATTCAGCATTCCGAATTATGCCCATTTGAGAATTACTAAAAAAGAAGAATGAGTCTTAATCAAGAAAATATTGGCAAGTATAATGGTGTTCGAATTGGTTCGATTGACTTCGGATTGAAACGTGTTGGATTTGCAGTATGCGATGAGTTTCATATAACAATAACTCCAAGACAAGTGTTCGACAGAACATCTCAAAATTTTTGGAATGAATTATTAGAGCTATTCGTCAAAGAAAGAATTGGTTTGCTTGTTGTCGGTTTACCATTGAGGTTAGAAGGAGAAAAAGCAAATATTATTAATGAAGTTGAAAACTTTATTGATGAATTAAAAACAAAATGCGGGATTGAAATAGCTACTTTCGATGAGTCCTATTCAACACGCAGGTCAGTTGGAACAATGCTTGAAATAGGCATGAAAAAAAAGAAGCGTTCGGTTAAGGGCAATAAGGACAAAATTGCTGCGGCAATTATTTTGAGGGATTTTTTACAGGAACTGGAGTTTAAATGAGAATATTTTTGCTGATATTATTTTTACTAATTATACAGTTGTATTCATTATCTGCACAAAGGAGTTTATTGAAAGACTCAAAACAACAATTTGAGATGGGGAAGAAATTTTACTCTGATATTTATGTTCTCCCTGACGAAGCTCCTGATTCAGTAAAAATAATTGTTGTTTACAGGATATCGTATCAAACACTAACATTTATGAAAAATAATAACAATGGACAGGATATCTATTTATCAGTTCCAAATGTTGAAGTTGAATTTCAAGACACAGATGGAATAATAAGGAAAAGAATTTTTAGGGAAGATTCTGTTTTTATAAACACTTACGACGAGACTGTTTCAGCAATTGATTATATTTACGGGCTTCTGACAACAAGAATGAAAACCGGCAAATACACAGTAAGTGCATTTCTCAGATGTGCAAATACACAGTTGCTTAAAAGCAAAGTTTTTGCACTTATTGAATTTAAGAATTTCAATAAAGAAAAAATCATTTCTGAGCCAATAATTACTTCTATATTAGAACCTGACAAAGGCATTAAAGTTAAACCTTATATTTTGGGGATTGGGATACCTTTCTCTTCCGAAGGTGCTTCTATTATAATACCTGTATCTTATGAAAATGAATTTGAAAAATTCAAATACATAATTAAATATACAAAACCGAAAGAAAAATATTTCGATTGGGGTGATGAGTTCAATTTTTCTGGTGCCGTTGTACCCATAAAAAACAGTTCAATATCCTTAGATTTAACGGATCCAAAGGAAAGTCCAATTGCATCGGTTAAACCTTACACAACATTAGCAGGAGGTTTGAATCAGGGATTGTTAAATATTATTATTACTTCCGATAAGCTTGTCCCCGGAAATTATGAATTGAATGTGGTAAGAGATAACTCCAAAGATACTCTCAAAAGATTAATCAGCGTTGTATGGGAAGATATGCCCCTGTCACTCAGCGACCCCGAATATGCAGTTGATGCCATGTACTATGTGCTTACTGATGAACAATATGAAACAATGAAGGATGGCAATCCACAGGAAATTTCAAAAAAAATACTCGATTTTTGGAAAGTGAAAGACCCTACACCTAAAACAGCTTTTAACGAAGCTATGGCAGAATATTTCAAGCGGGTTGATTTTGCAATGCAAAATTATAAATCCAAAAGTTCAAAAGACGGTGCTAAAACCGACAGAGGAAAAATTTATATTTTATACGGAAAACCCACTAAAACCGAAAAGACACTTGGTGAGAAGCAAAATACCGAAGTGTGGAAATATGAGAAATTCAAAAAAGAATTTATCTTTAAAACCAATTCTGCAGGAAATTACATATTGCTTCAGGTGATTGAAATCAAGTAATTTCAGAGTCGAAGTGACGTGGTTCCCAACTTGCACCCTCACATGGAATGAAATCACGTGTAGGATGTTCATCATATATTTTACAAAGCTGGCTCGTTGCATCGAGATGAATACAAGAACCGCATAAAGTTTCTTCCCGGAATGTTTTCATCCTGCTCTGGAACTTCTGGTACTGTCTCCACCCGGGATAAGCGGCTCCGATCCAAATAATAAAAACCAAAAGCCACCAATACTCCCTTAAATCAAAATATTCGATTACAAACAAGCTGAGAACCATAAGTATTGATGTGCGAAGCAAGACCCCCCAAACAACAGAACCGGTTGTTATAATTGGTTGATTTGTTACTTCTGCTTCTTCATCTGTTCCTTCGCGGAACATGAACATGTCAATTACTTTTTCGAAACTCATATATTTCCGTTTATACTATTGACGCTGTCTTCATGTTTGAATTGCCGACAAAAAAAACATTTTCAATATGTTATTATTATTTTTTAATTATCATTTAATAGATATAATGGCAATAACTCATAAATTTGTGTGGTTTTTTTTTGGCAAATGCTGAAAAGATATTTATGTTTTAATTTAAAGAAAGAATTATGAAAGTACCATTGTTGGATTTGAAATTGCAGTACCAAAGTATCAAAAATGAAATTGAACCTGCAATCCTGAAAGTCGCTGAATCTCAAATGTTGATTCTGGGAGAAGAAGTTGCTCAGCTTGAAAAGAATATAGCTTCGTATTGTCAAACCGACTATGCCGTTGCAGTATCGAGCGGTACAGATGCCTTATTGATGGCACTGATGGCAATTGATTTAAAACAGGGAGATGAGGTTATAATCCCGACTTATTCATTCTTTGCTACGGCAGGTGTTGTCGTCAGGCTGGGGGCTATACCCGTATTTGTCGATAGCGAACCTGTTGCATTTAATATAGACACTAAAAAAATTAAAGAGAAAATAAATTCCAAAACCAAAGCTATCATACCTGTTCATCTTTATGGGCAATGTGTGGATATTAATGAATTATTAAAGATATCTGATGAATATAATATTCCAATCATCGAGGACTGCGCCCAAGCTATTGGAGCCCAATATTCAAACGGAAAATTTGCCGGTTCATTCGGACTGATGGGTTGTTTCTCTTTTTATCCGACAAAGAATCTCGGTGCTTTTGGCGAGGGAGGAATTATTACAACAAACAACAAGGAATTTGCTGAAAAGCTAAAGCAAATGAGAAATCACGGGATGTCACCCAAATATTATCATAAATTTATTGGTGGTAATTTCAGGCTTGATGCTTTGCAGGCGGCTGTATTAAATGTAAAATTTCCTCATCTTGAAAAATGGCATCAGGCAAGAAGAAATAATGCTTCATTGTATTCAAAATTGTTTATCGAAGCAGGATTATCAGAAACCGAAGGAAAAACAAAATTCGACAACAAAAATAAAGTATTACTTCCAAAGCCTGTTTATCAGGATAGCGGGCAAAATAATTATCATATTTACAATCAATATATAATACGAGTTCAGGACAGGGATAAATTAAGGGATTTTCTTGGCAAAAATGAAATAGGAACTGAGATTTATTATCCTGTGTCTTTCCACAGGCAGGAATGTTTTTCTTATTTGAAAAATAATGACAAAGATTATCCTATTGCAAATGAATTATCTGAAACAACCATTGCTCTTCCGATTTTTCCCGAATTAACTAGAGAGCAAATTCAATTTGTCGTGGAAAAGATAAAAGAATTTTATTCTAAATGAAAAAGCTGAATTAAATTATATATAATCTAATAATTAATTACACATAAAGCTTTACATTTTTCATTACTTTTTTGATAGTGTGAGAACATTTGCCAGAACCAAGCCACTCTAT
>JAKAKE010000094.1 GCA_021824625.1 Bacteroidota bacterium
TTTTTCGTCAAACCTCTTATGATTTTATTATTTTCTAAAATTATTTTTTAAAAAAAACCTCTTTTTTTTCCACATTTTTTTTAACATTTTTTCCACATTTTATTTCAAAAAAAAAGTGAAAATTTCTCCGCAATTTATTATTGCTTATTTTATTTCTAATTATTTATTTATTTTTAACGCTACCCCATTTATACGGGGAGGCAAATATAACTTGTTGAAAAATAAAAAACAAGCAATTTTTTTTGCAAATAAATAATACAGTATTTGTTCGTCAACCCTAAAATATTTATTATAACAGCAAAATCATTCTAATTTATCAAATATTAATAGTTTACAAAATAGGACAGTAAACTCCTCAATCAAAAATATTTTTTTTAAAATCAAACCTTACTTTTCAACTTTTTTTTTAAGCAATTTGAAAAACAGACATTTCTTCATACCCCTCGATATTAATTAATCGAGCTGAAGCATTTTTTCCATTTCGGTTGTCTTCTCTTCTGATTCCAAAACCGTGTTACAATTCTGCTTAGGCCTGCCGGGTTTCGGTTCATCGAACAATCCCTTAAAACCTTTGCCTTCCCAGTTATCGAGCCAACTGCTCACAGTGTCCCTGTGGACATTGAAGACATCAGCAATCGTTTCGATAGTGAAACATTTAGAGCTGAGCAGAAAGGCATTAGCTCTCATGCGGGTTTTGACGGATGGACAATTTTTTAGGATTTCCCTTAATTTTTCCGAATCACCATTTTTTAATTCTTTTACAAATTTCATAAAAAATCTCTTTTTTAATACAACATAAGTAAAAGCATAAAATACCGTTTCGCCACAAGTAAATTTTCAATTTTTAATTCTACATTTTGCATTTTACATTTTTAATTATTATATATATTCTTTTCATATCAATTTGGTTTCAAATATTTTATAATAAATGTCATGTAATATCAAAGATTCTTTCAGTTAACGATATATAATCGCTACGCGATAATTTTTCTTAATTCTACATTTTGCATTTTATATTTTTAACTTAACACTCAACACTTTCAAAACCTATCACCCTGAGCCAAGCCGAAGGGTTCAACTCCTACGGAGTTGTGTTTATCTATCGGTTACTTTTGTTACAGACGTTTAACTCCTACGGAGTTATTTTCTTAACACTCAAAACTTAAAACTTAACACTCAAAACTTTCAAAACCTGTCACCCTGAGCCAAGCCGAAGGGTTCAACTCCTACGGAGTTGTGTTTATCTATCGCTTACTTTTGTTACAGATGTTTAACTCCTACGGAGTTATATTCAATTCAACACTTAACACTCAACACTCAACATTTGACATTTAAAATCCAACATCATCAGTTCATACCCGAATGATCCAGGCTGTGCCTAACGGGGTTTTCATTGCCTGTACGCAGGCATTTCCCGTTGAGACCCTCATTCACTCTAATTTCTATCCTGATTTCCCCCCAAGGGATATAATAGGTATGTTCACTGTTCTCAATGTCTTGTATAGCATCATCTTTTTGTCTCGGAGACCAACTTTCTTCGGGGTTACATAGTGCTATAATATCACCAAATAAACTTTTACGAATAAACTTCACTATCCTGTCTGCCATGCAAAAACCTAAATTTTGTTTATTTACAATAACTTATGAATATATTTCACGTTTACTCGAGCCAAAAACAGGGCTTAAGTGAATAATCCACAATAAGTTATCAGAATTATATTCCTATGCGGCAAATTTACATATATGTAAACTAACCGATTTTCAATAACTTACTTTACACTATTCATTATTAGAATATAAAAAAAGGGAATTAGAATTGCAAATATTTTTTTAAATTATTGGAAAATAAATTTATTATTTTTAACTAATTGAGTTCCTTTGTAAAAAAAAAACAGGAAAAACTGGCTTTTGAGTCCTTTGTGGTTTAATTTGAAGTATTATTTTTTTTCCTAAGGAGCAATCACAATATATTCGATAGGGCTGTAAATACTCCATCTTCCATCATTCTTTGCTTTTCCTTGAATGGCATAAGCATCCGGTGATTTATTGAATGGACAGCTTAAATTAGTTCCTCCGTTGTAGGTGATTTGCCAGACGACCTGCGGCTGTGGGTCAGTGCTGTATTCAATCTGGTATTCTTCTGCTTCCGAAACGCCGTCCCAGTGCAGGGTTTTATCTGAGCTTTGATAACTGTAATTTTCAGGATAGTCTGCCATATTTCTTCCTAATAAAATTATATTGGATATGTATTGTATTTAATAAGAGAATCATTTATTCCATGTGCTATTTTATCGTAAGATTTTTTCATCATATTATAATGAGGATTCTTCTTCGAATCAATGATATAGTATCCGAGTGTGAACATCTGTTCTTTTATATCGTTAGCGAATGATTCGTTAAGGAATTTGCTGTGTTCTTTCATCATATTCAATTCGGCAGTCCTGACATTAAGCTTCCTGCTCATCCTCTTAGCAACGAAGAAAAATGTAATGCTTAAAGCAATGAAAGTCAGAACGGAAAATATAATCAGCGACAATCTTACATATCTTTCTTTTTCAAATTTTAATTCTTCGCTCAGTCTTTCAATTTCAGTCATTGCCGCGATTTCTGCATTTGCGATTAGAAGCGAAGAAGACCTTTCCTCAAAAAGTTGTTTGTCGCTTACTTTTTTGAATTCCTGAAAAGCTTTAGTCGCAAGCGATTTGTTATTTGAAAGCATGTATGATTCGGATAGCAAAGCCAACACTTCTTTCTCCTCCCTTAAAAAACCAAGCTCCTTAAATATTTTTAGAGAATTGGCTAAGTCGGTTTCGGCTTCTTTATGTTTATGATTATCCATGTAATAGCTTCCCCGCACAAGATAGGCATAAGCTAAATCGGAAGGTGAATCAAGTTCTTTGAACTGAACGATAGATTGGTTAATGTAAAGTTTTGCTTTATCCATTTCACCTGTTTTTGTATATTCATTACCAATATTTTGATTACTTATTGCTATGGATAATGGGTTAGGCATTCTTTCTGCTAATCGCAAGCTTTTATAATAATATTCAAGTGCTTTTTTATGGTCTCCCCGCTCCGAAAAAACAATAGCAAGGTTGTTGAAAATTAACTCGGACTCATAAAGATTCTGAATTGTATCAATGTAGTCCAGGGCTTTATAATAATAATATAATGCTTTGTCTTTATCATTAATATTATTGTAAATAACACCAATACTATTTAGTGAATTAGCTAAACCGTCGTAATCCTTTAATTCTTTACTATATTTTGATGAAATACTCTGATATTCAATAGCTTTGTTATAATCGCCAATATCACTATAAAGAATACCAAGGTTATTGCTGGCTTTTGCAATCTGTTCTTTGTTACCGGTAATTTTACTCTGATTGTAAGCTTGAGTTAAAAATACCAAAGCCTCCTTATATTCTCCCGTTCTTGAATGAAGATGGCCTAGATTAATTTTAGCCGCAATAATTCCAAATTCATCGCCAAGTGATTGGTATAATTCTAAAGCATTTTTAAACGATGATTCGGCTTTATCATTTTCTCCGAGTATTGCTTCAGTAACGCCAAGATTCAACAATGCTTTTCCTTTTCCTTTATAATATTTCGTAATACTGCATATCTGCATCGCTTCGATTGTATATGTTTTAGCCCTAACAGGGTTTTCAATCCTTAATATTTCGGAAATATTATTAAGCAGGTCAACTCTTTTGTCCCCTTTTGCCTGCTTCAGCTCTATAAGCAAATTTTCCAATTTGCTTTCTTCGGCAAAGGAAGTAAATACATCGAAGAGTATTATCATAATGATTAAGATAATTTTTTTCATTTATATTTCCTTTTCAGTGTTTGTCAATATTATTTGCTAATAAGTAAATCTATTCAGAAGGAATTTCTTCATCGGTTTTCGGTAGAATTCCATTGGTTTCTATATATATGTTTTCAATTGAGTCAATCACGGAATTATTTTTATTCTGCTTTCGAAATTCTAAAATAGTGCCGGAAGGATTATTATTAAAACGGGAACCCATGCCGGAATACAGCCATGTAACGTTACATCCGGCTTTACTCAAAATGTCAATAAATTCAATGTCGGGAATTGAAGCTTCAAAAATAATTCTGTAATATTTATTAAAATCAATTTTCAATTCATTGCAAAATCTCTCGAGGTTATCAAAGTTTTCACTAATCCAGCTTAGAAGCCTGACTGTCATGTTAGAACCATATTCAGACCCCGAACTGATTAGTTTGTTTTTCAGGTTCATGCCTGTATTATTATTGGCAAACATCGAACCTTTGCCTTCCAATAGCCAATTAACCGATACTCCCGAAGAAATAAATTTTGAAAGAATATCGAGGCCTGTGTTGATTCTCTCGTTGATTATTCTGTTCAGATAACACCTGCTAATCCCCATATAATGAGCTAAATTATATTGGGAGCGATAGCAACTGCACGCAAATAAATTCAATCTTTCACCGAGTGTCATACATTACCATATCGTAATGATAGTTTACATATATGTAAACTAATCCAATTTTATTAAATTTTTTAGAAAGATTTTAACACATTAATATAAATAAATTTTATTAATAAAGAAAATTTTTTACTTTTTTTGATTAAACCCAAAATATTCATTAGAAACTATGAAATACCTAAGGACTAAGAACAGGCTTGTCATTCTGAGGAGTGAAACGACGAAGAATCTCTTACACGAATGAGATGCTTCGACTTCGCTCAGCATTACACTTACAAACTATTATGAATTGAACTTTATATACCAGGGATAATAATTTCTGCGTAATTTGAGTTACGAATTATCATTTTTCTAATGAAAATCTTATATTTGAAGAAATTCATTTGATATTAATATTATGGAAATATTGAATACTTCAGAATGGCTATCGAAGCCGAGATATGTATGCGGCATAATGACAGGCACATCTGTTGATGCTGTGGATATTGCTATTGCATTGTTTTCAAATCATGACGGCAATTTTAAATTTGAGATTATAGCAACAGGCTGTTACGAAATTTCTGAACAAATAAGGGAATTTATTTTCAGAATTATTTCGGAATATGTTCCTGTTTCGGATATTTCATTATTGAATTTTGTATTAGCAAATATTTTTTCTGATTCTGTCAAAAAATTATGCCGTAATTCAAGATTTCCCTTAAAGAAAATAGACGCTTTAGGTGTTCATGGCCAAACCCTTTATCATGGCCCTAATGATAAATACAAAGAGTATATGGAATTTTCTTCAACTTTCCAGGCAGTCTCTATCTCGGCATTGTCAAAACTATTGAATAAGCCTGTTGTCGGGGATTTCAGGCCGGCAGACATCGCGCTCGGAGGACAGGGCGCTCCGCTCGTTCCGATATTTGATTATGAATTTCTAAGAGATTCGAATGAAAACAGAATAGTTCTGAATATCGGTGGTATTGCGAATTTAACTTTATTACCTGCTGATTGTAAAAAAGGGGACGTAAAAGCATTCGACACAGGCCCCGGGAATGTTTTCATTGATATGGCAGTTCAAAAATACTTTAATTTAAATTATGACAAGAATGGTGAAATTGCCCGGAAAGGCACTCTTATTCCTGAATTAATGAATAATCTAAAATCAGTTCCATTCATAACTAAATTGCCTCCGAAATCCACAGGCAGGGAACGTTTCAGCAAAGATTATTTTTTTTATTTGATTGATGAATACAGCTCATCAAACACAATGAATGAAGATTTTGTCAGGACATTCACCGAATTTACCGAATGGAGCATAGCTGAGAACATTCGTCTCTTTGCGAAAAATCCTAAACGTATTATAGCATCGGGCGGCGGCTCTGACAATGTGTTTCTTATGGAATTATTAAAAAAAGAACTACCCAATGTTATAATTGATAAATCGGATAGTTTCGGTATTCCATCGGATTTCAAGGAAGCATTATGCTTTGCCTATCTTGCATATCTGACACTTAGCGGATTACCGGGGAACATTCCTTCGGTTACGGGAGCATCAAACGAAACCGTGCTTGGAGTTATTGCAATGCCATAATATTAATGAATTGCCGCTACTTTTAAATATTTGCCATTCATATTAGTATGTAACTCATGCTATGCAGAAATTTATAATTTTTTTTATTTTCAATTTTAAAATTTTCAATCAATTTTAAAATTTAAAATGTTTAAAAAGATATGAGTTTAATAACATTTTGTCAATTTATATATTTAGAAATAAAGAATTATTGAATTTAAGGACTTTTTCAAATTTATTCAATGAAAATTTGAAAATTGAAAATTTTATCCTTCAATTAATACTTATATATTGCGAAACATGAATATGTAAGTTAGAATTGTGATTAAAATATCAGAACCTTGTCACTGTCAACAACCCAATTTGTATATTCGCTCATATTGCTTCTTTCGATGCCTTCGATAAATTGCAGTTCGAAGATTCCACGGGCTTGGGCGCAAGTGCCGCAGGCTTTGATTTTTCCATTTCTGTTCACAACGCTTTTGAGCATTCTTTCGATATTGTAATAACCGTTTGGAGTATTTTGATTGGGCAAGGCACAAAACACAGCATCTGCCATCAAAAAAATCCGCACTTCAACCTCTGAATGTTCTTTTTGTAATGTCATAGCAAGCCTTAAAGCATTATAAGCTTTTTCTGTACCGTAAGGTGCATCATTGATTACTAATAAGATTTTCATATTATTTTTTCCATATTAATATTTTATTTAATAACTTTTAATTTTACCTTGCGTTCATAATAATTACCAATCATACCTTCTTTTGGTTTACCCTTTACTGATTCCCCTTTGGTCATCATCAATTGTAATTGAAGTTCCGAATCTTTTGCATCACTGAG
This sequence comes from Bacteroidota bacterium, assembly GCA_021824625.1. Lineage (GTDB taxonomy): Bacteria > Bacteroidota > Ignavibacteria > Kapaibacteriales > UBA2268 > XYC2-FULL-35-21. The sequence goes on from JAKAKE010000094.1 coordinate 6,868, forward strand.
AGGCTGAATGGTCATTGGCAAAGCTGTAATCATTGCCCCTTCGAATCCGGATAATTTATCACCAACGAGACGGCATGACAACATGAGATTGACATCCCATCCGGACGCAAATTTTGAAAGTTCATCGCTCTCTATTCTCGTGGGGTCAATGTAAATCCACGCATTCCGATTTGGAGGAGCTTCTTTATCACCCGAAGTTCGTCCAATTACCGTGAGAAAAGTTTTTTGTTTTCCCCGTATAACTTCAATAAGGAATGTTCCGTCTGTCTGTCGGATTGATTTCATCGTTTCCTTATCAATAATATCAATAATTGTTTTTTCGTCATCAGCCCAGGGACCGTTGTTTACATGACAGCTCATACAGGATTTTGATTTAGTCAGAATCCCAACTCCCGGAGGATAAGAAAAAGTATTGTATGCAAATGCTATAAACAAGCATAAGCTTGTAAATGATATAAGCAGAGTTTTCATATTTTATCTCCAAAAATTAATTATATTTTAATGGGTATTCTAAAAAGTTTTATTCCAAATTTTAATATTACTTCTATTATTGATTTTTTTATACCTGACGAAAGCCACCATTTTTCAAAAAATACTTTTCCCAAATGCCATTTTTTTCCTACACTCTTCATAATAACCTCCGGGTGAGGTTCACCATAAAAATTACCATAAGCAAAGGCTGCTTTTTTATTCCCGGCTTCAATAACACAATAACCACCGCCTTTGAAGAAATGTTTACTTCCGATTTGGTTGATTTTATCAATGATTCTTTCGGCTACAATTTCTGCCTGATTATGTGCGAAAACCCCGGCTTTGGGAAGCATCATCCGGACATCAGGCTTCCACCTGCCAGGAATCGGAACTGATGTAATATCGCCAATAGCAAAAACGTTTTCATATTTAGTTTCGAGAGTTTGAGGATTGACAGGGAGCCATCCCGATTCATTTGTCAAGCCGGAATCTCTGACAACCTGAGGACTCCGGTGAGGTGGAATTACAACCAGCAAATCATATTTTTCAGGATTTTTATTATCGAAAAATATTTCACGGTTAACAGTATCAAATCGTTCAAGTGTATATAAGGGGTGAAACGCAACATTATTCGATTCAAGAAGCTTTATTACACTTGAACCAAGCTCAGGACCAGCCACAGGCATTGGCTGTGGCTCAGGTGTGAAATAATTAATTTTTATTTTATCACTCAAACCATTTTTTCTTAAATAATCTGCAATTAAAAGAGTACCTTCGATTGGAGCACCGGGGCATTTATACGGCAAAGAGCAGACAACAACAGCAATTGTCCCTGATTTGAATTTCCTTAGTCTTTCATATAATTTTATCGAACCTTCGAATGAATAGAAGGTGTGTAAATCCTGATTATATCCATTGATTAGTTCGGGAGCTAAATCCGCACCAAGAGCTATAATAAGGAAGTCATAGTCGTAATTGCCATTCGATGTGTGAACATTTTTATTTGTTATATCAATATTATTAGCTTCTGCGATTATGATCTCTATACCGGGATTAAGTAGTCTCTCAAGTTTTGTTGAAATATTCGATGACTTTCTGTCGCCAGTCATCAGCCACATAAACGATGGAGCAAAATAATGAACAGGATTCTTTTCTATCAGGATTATTCTGTATTCTATTGGGAGCTTTTTTCTTAATAAGTTTGCTGAGACAACACCTCCAATGCCTCCACCCAGGATAATTATTTTTTTCATATTTTTCTAAATTAAAATGATAAAATTCTGTCGGATTTCTTAATTAATGAATACAAATCGGACATTGAAGAAACTGTACAAAGGCTGTTTTTCCCTTTATCCTTTCGTAAACTTAAACAGGTTCCGCAGGCTAAAATCTGCCCTCCGGCATCAAGAAACTCTTTCATTTTTTCCTTGATATCGAAAACCTTACTTTTTAAATCTTTTGCTTCAACACCTTTGCCAAGCAGAAAAACCGATACGGTATCACCTTCGCTTATGGAATAATTCGCCAAACGAAATGCATTCCATACAGTCTCCGGATCATTAGAATAAAGTACGATTCCGATTTTTTCCTTTTTGAGAGAATTTATAATATTTTCACTGCCGTCTCTATTATCCTGTGCAGGAAGAAGATATATCGTTAATAAAATAAGTATAAACGAAAAAAACAGTTTTAACTTCATAATTCACCTATTTTGATTTAATAATTTCATTTTGTTTTTTATATTATCAATAAGTACATCCCTCATTATTTGACAGGCTTTTGCAACCTTGTGAGAAGATAAACTAAAAAATGAGTTAATTCCAATTTTACGGCTTAATAAAATACCATTGGAAACCATCAGTGAAAGGTGCTGTGATAAATTCGATTTTAAAGTATTTGTTCTTTCTTGGATTTCGCTAAATGATAATTCGGAATCATTTATAATGTCAATTATTTCAATCCTTAATGGATTAGCTAATACTTTACAAATATTAGCGTGCATTTTATAAATTTCTTTATCTTTCATAATATCTTGTTTATTAGTTTAGATATTTCTAAACAACAAAAATATTAAAATTTTATGAATTATTAAATAAAATATTTCCTGAAATACTGCAACAGTGCAATTACAGACAAATAAATTCAGTAGCAACAATTTAGTCAATGACGTAATTTACAAATAGTTAAGTAATGAATACTGTATTGGTGTATTTTATTAAATTATTTTTTATTAACGAATCTTTAAAATTTAAGTAACTATAAATGAATAATAATGATAATGGAGAAGCTTTATGGCAACGCAAAAAGAAGAAATTGCAAAATTAGTTAATACACTAAGAACCTGGCAGAAAATCGAGGATGATTCGATAAGAAATTCAAGCGAGATTCTGAAAAAGACTGAAAATCCGTTGATTCATATTATAATGGAAATCATTCGCCAGGATTCGGCAATGCACAAAAGGGTTCAGCAGTTAATCATTGACCACTTCGAGAAAAAACCAATTTCAGTAACGCCTGATGAACTTCTCAGTTTTTGGAATATGGTTGAAGAGCATGATGAAATTGAAAAGAAGACAATCAAGCTCGCTGATGAAGCCATGAACGAAACGACTTCAAATCTTGCAAAGTATCTTCTCGGATACCTGATGACTGACGAAAAGAAGCATGATATGCTGCTTGCAGAAATGGAAAAGATTAAAAAAGGAATGTATCCTTATGGCGGAATGTAACCCACAATTATGGGTTAAAAAAAAATTGCTTTGCTATTAAAAATATTTAATATTTATACTTAAAGCAGTTCATTTTAAAATTTTTTGATGTGAAATATAAAACGGGAAAAAAAGAGTTAAACCGTAGGAGAAAATTGTGGCTTTAGTAGTTAAGAAGAAGAAACCATTGGGTGGCAGGAGCTTTTCGGGGGGGTCATCAGTAGAGACTTCACCGTTAAGACCTGAATATATGGAGAAGCTTGCTCCCTGTATGCACGGATGTCCAAACGGAACAAGAATCAGGGAAGTGCTAACAACAATCGCTCAGACAGAAGATGCCGGGAGGACTTACGACGAATCATTCAAAAAAGCATTCGGCATAATAGCAGATAGAAATCCTTTACCGGCAGTTTGCGGAAGAGTTTGCCCGCATCCTTGCGAAGCCGAGTGCAACAGGCAATACAAGGAAGGACCTGCAGGAATAAACAATGTCGAAAGGTTTATCGGTGATTATGCAATCGAGCATGACTTACCTTTTGATATGCTGACTGAAGAAAAATATTCGGAGAAAATTGCAATTATCGGTGCAGGGCCCGCAGGCATATCCTGTGCTTACCAGCTTGCCCGAAGAGGTTATAAACCTATAATATTCGAAGCTTTCAGCAAAGCAGGAGGGATGTTGAGGTATGGCATACCTGATTATAGGCTTCCGGCGGCCGTTCTTGATAAAGAGATCGAAAAAATAGAAAAACTAGGAATTGAAATCAAGTTGAATACAATTATCGGAAAAGATATTCCTTATGAACAACTCCAAAATGAGTATGATGCTATATTCGTTGGAATCGGCGCTCACAAAGGAAAGCTTCTGGGTTTGCCAAATGAAGATGCAGCAAACGTTTTCACAGGAACTGAATTTCTTAATAAAATCAATTCAGGTACGAAGGTTGAGATAGGAAATAAGGTGCTTGTCGTTGGCGGCGGTGATACTGCAATTGATGCGGCAAGAGTTTCACGCAGGCTTGGAGCCGAAGTTTGGACAGTATATCGCAGAACAAGAAACGAAATGCCTGCAATCGAGGAAGAAATAACCGGAGCAGAAGAAGAGGATGTGAAGTTTGAATTTCTCGTTGCTCCTCTTGAACTAATTAAGGATGACGATAAAGTTGTTGCTATGAAATGTCAGAAGATGGAACTCGGAGAACCCGATTCATCAGGCAGGAGAAGGCCTGTGCCGATTCCCGGTGCCGAAATAGCTTTCGATTGCACTACGATTATATCTGCAATAAGCCAGGAGCCTGAATTTGATGGTTTGGACAATCTTCACGAAGGCAAGGACTGGATTAAGGTTGATGAAAAATTCAAAACAAAAGAAGATAAAGTATATGCAGGCGGCGATAACCTTGACCTCGGATTGGTAACGATTGCAATTTACCAGGGAAGGAAAGCGGCTGAAACCATACATAACCAATTCAGAGGTTTGGAGCCTGAACTCGAGGAAGAATTGCCAATCGTTACAAAAGATAAAATGGTTTTGACTTATTATGCAGAAAAATTCAGGAATGAAAATCTGAAACTGGGAATTGAAGAAAGACTGAAAGAGCTTGAGAAAGAGATTAGCAGTACATATACAGAAGAGCAGGTTATTGACGAATCGAAGAGGTGTATGAGTTGCGGCTATTGCTTCGATTGCGGTTCCTGCTGGAGCCTGTGCCAGGACCAGGCAATACATAAGCCGGTAGTAAAGTTTCAGGCTTATACATTTAAGCTGGACCTTTGTAAAGGCTGTAACAAGTGTGCGGAAGCCTGTCCATGCGGATATATCGAGATGCGGAATCCGATGAACGGACAAATCGCTCCCCGGGACCCTGAAACCGGGAAGGTGATATATTAAATAGAATTGAATGTGTTAAAATAACATAATAATTAAAATGTATTAACAAATTGAAGATTTTGGGAGGATAAGATGCCCGTATTTGAGTATGAAACATTAAAGATTAATGTCGATGAAGATGGATTCCTGGAGAATCCCGAAGAATGGAATCAAGATATAGCAAAGGCTCTTGCCAGCACCGAAGATGTAACCGACATATCAGAGGAGCATTGGAAAATCATTAACTACCTTAGGGATTATTTCAAGCAATATGGAATAGCTCCGATGATAAGAAAACTATGCAAGGAAACAGGCTTTCCACTAAAGAGAATTTATGAGCTTTTTCCGTCGGGTCCGGCAAAAGGAGCCTGCAAGGTCGCTGGATTAGCAAAGCCGACAGGCTGTGTGTAAAATTTGAATTTAGAATGTTTCGATTTTGAGAGAATGAATGGACATTATCATTAGATAGTGGAGTGTGATAAGTATTGCTGAATTTTTTTTATCACCAAATAAGGTTAAGGGATAAATCCCTGATTCATTCATAGCACTATTCCACTATCTGAAGAGGCTGTGTGATAATTCGTTTGCAATATAAAATAAAAATAGTTATCAAACGAGAATAGGAGCAAAAAAAAAGAGGAAATAATGGCATTTATCCAATCAGAAGACCGAACACAATACATAA
>JAKAKE010000139.1 GCA_021824625.1 Bacteroidota bacterium
TCCCTGTGTTGACAGTTCTGTTGGGGTGGCGGAGGACAAAAAAGTTGTTTAGGTTCTGTACGCCATGTGCCGCAACCCGAAAAAATAATCAATGTTATTAGTAGAATAAAGCCGTTTAAATTTTTAACAGTCATAATCACCAGCCAATCAATAAAGTTTGCTCATAATAACCTGAACTGCAATTTATACAATTTTTAAGATTAAGTAAAATGGAAATAAAGAGATTTTATTGAAATATATTAAAAACTTAAGAAACAAAATGAACGTTTGGGGTATATGAACTTATTGAATTGGTATAACGATTGAAAATAAATTATTTAGTACCAAATTGTTGATACATTTCTTTAATCTCATTCTTGTACTTATCAGACCATAAATAATCTTTGAATTTACGATGAAAGGTTCCACATACTAAATAAGCTAAACTTTCATCAGGACCATGCGTATCCGGGTGACTTATCCAGCACTTTTCCTCCACCCATTGATTGTGTACCTCTGGAAACCACTCATTAATATTACTTCTCAACTCCAGAAAATCATTCCATTGATTTTCATAATCAGTACTATCCTCAAAATTATTTTCTTTATCAAGTTCAGTTTCATCTTCAAAAATTCTAAAGGATAGCTTGAATATTTCACTCCATAACAACATATTTGGTGGAGATCTTCTTATAATATCCTCAAATTGTTTATTACCACTCGGTTCACCACTAACTGTTTCACTGAAATATCCAGCAAGTGAAGGTAAAATTGATATTATAAATTCTATATTCTGATTCATTAATAAATACTTATTTAATAATTACGAATTTCTTTGTGATTACCTCGCTCCCTGCCTGTAAGGTGCAAAAATAAACACCGGATGGGAAAGATGAAACATCAATATTGAATTTATGCCATCCAGCATATTGAAACTCACCTTCTGTAATTTTTTCTATTGATTCGCCTATTGATGAATTTATACTTAAAGTTACAAAAGCGAATTCAGGTAAATAATAGTTTATAGAAATATTATTCGAGGAAGGATTTGGTGAAATTGAAAAATTATTTTCACATTTCAAATATTCACTATTTTCTACACTAACAATTGATTTATCTATCTGAAATTGATTATTATAATAAAATATTTTTTGATTCTCTGAATTAATTTGGGTTAATATATTAATCAGGCCTAAAGAAGACTTTAATGATAATTTTAAACTAATATCAATTTCATCGTTTGTATTTAAACCATTTGAAATAATTGTTGTATCATTTGTTAAAAAATTATATATATCAGCAATTGGGAAAAAGATTATTGATATTGATTTCCCAGTACTTGCACCAATATTTTTGATTTTATAATTTATCTGATATTCATCAGAATTATCAAGCTTAATAATATTTGTATTGTAAACTATTAAAACTGGATAGATTATTTTATCTAAATTATTATTTAAAAATTTATTTGAATTTTCAATAACCAAGGGCAAATTAAATAAAAAACTGTCAATTTGAGATATTGCAAATTTTTGATTGTCTTCATTTTGTTCAAATTTATAAGATAGTAAGTATGAATTCACTAAATTTCTCATTTGTTTTAATTTTTCTGTTTGTTCAATCAAAGTTTTCGCATCAAAATAAAACAATGAGTCATTAAGCAAATCATCAGAATTTATGCCGTCTATTGGAGCAATAAGTTTTGAAAGTTCATTTTTTACATTCTTTCCTGAAGTTAAAATATCATCAAAATATTGATTGACAAAAATTGTGTCCAAAGATAAAATCCTTTCTTTAAGATTAATTAAAAGGTTTTTATCATTTTCAATTATTGTTGAATCAAAATTTGACAAAATAAAATCATTCCCCAATCCAAAAATTTTATCTATTGAGTTATCTTTACTAATAATCCCTTTTGTAAGGGGGTAGAATACACTTTCTAATGCCCTAAACATTAAATCAGGCAAGGGCTGATACTTTTTCGTTTTTAGTAATCCTTCATCCCAGTAATAATAGGCAGTACTACCATTGTAAATGAAATCATTCCTTTGTTTCATTATCAAATAATCACCTAATAATTTAGGACCAGTTGTTGCTAAACCAGCTTGAATAGATAATAAAGGAGCAAGGTAATTGGAATTAAAATAACTTGCAGCTTCTCTAATAACTGCTGTTAGATCAATCAAATTGCATAAAGCTTCATATACCGAAAACCATTTTTTTAAGTTTTGAGTAATTGCCCGAACTGTATCTATTTTCTTTAGATAGTTTTGTTGAGCTTCATGATTTGTTCCATCAAAAGAATAATCCCTTGTATATATTGCTCCTTTGGGTAATATATTTGATAATGATAAATATGCTGCTAATCCAGTGTTTAACATATATGGTTTAATAACTTCACTTATAACTTCAATTGCAGCAGAAAGACCCTGCTCTGATAGATTTGAGAGTGACAAATCATCTTTATCAATTCCGGTTGTAGATAGTAATAATGATAATTTGGAAAGTACTTTAATAACCTCTATATCTGCACCTGTTTTATCTGCTATTTGAATAGATAAATCGAAGATATAATTATTAATCTCATTTACAAGCATTCTGAAAGATTCATTTTTATTTACCCATTGATATACAACATTTTTATTGTTTTTCCATTCCCAAACTAACAATCCTAAAGAAACGGCATCATTCATAAGATTACCTAATGCCTCAGTACCCTCGTATGCAATTTCCTTTGCACCAGGAATACTATAAGCTTCATTATTGAAACATTCAAGAAGTGTATTCTCTATCATCTGAAATCTTAAGACAACATCAATATATTTCTCTAAATCGCATGGAGGAGATTCTATTAAGGAATTCATTATGCTCTTAGCCAAATCAGTTGAGTAGCCCTTATTGTAATCACCCACTATTTTCTTAATATTATCTGAAAATAGTTTTTGTAAATTATCGAAACCACTCTCATCAATTAAAGTCTCTAATTGAGTTAATTTTTCTTGTGCTACTGAAACTTGGGTAATAAAATTATTCAGTTCACTTAAATCTTTTGGTGTAGCACTTACTGTATCTGAAGGGTCACTTTCTTGATTAGTTGACCAATCATAAGCTTTAATATAATAGAAATATTCATTACAATTCACAACATTGTAATCAGTAAAGCCATCCTTTCCGGTAATGCCTTCTGATGTTAAAGAAAAATTATTATTTTTACTTTGTGACCTATATACATTATATTTAATATTTTCAGAAGTATCTCTATCCCAAGATAAAATAATACTTTGATTTGATTCTGAGATTTCTAGATTTGAAGGTGACTTAGGTTTAAGGAAATCTTTAATGTTTAAATTAACAATCCAGTAATCTTGCCTTCCATGATTACCGGATACATCGCCATCATTAGATGCTGAAGTTCCGGAAACAATATAACAATTATCAGATGATTGTATGATTGAATTCAAATAATCATTGCTAGATCCTCCAAAAGATCTCTGCCAACTAACTAGACCTTCCTTATTTAGTTTAAGTATCCAAAAATCTTCATTTCCATTGTTTTTTATAACTTCTCCATCATCGGACCTAGAAGTACCTCCAACTATATATCCACCATCTTTTGTCTGTAGAATTATTGAGGCGACATCATATTCAGATCCACCAAAAGATTTTTGCCATTCAATTGAACCTTCAGTATTCAATTTAACTATCCAATAATCATAATCTCCATGTGCCCCTGTTACATCACCATCTGTAGATTCCGAAGATCCAGAAAAGATATAACCACCATCATTTGTTTGAATTATTGAACCATATTGTTCAGAACTGCTACCACCATATGATTTTTGCCATTCAATTGAACCTTCAGTATTCAATTTAACTATCCAAATATCATAACCTCCATGATTCCCATTAACATCGCCATCAGTAGATTCTGAAGATCCGAAAACAATATAATCATTATCAGGTGATTGTATGATTGAATACAAATTATCATTGCTAGATCCTCCAAAAGATCTCTGCCAAACAACTAGTCCTTCCTTATTTAGTTTAAGTATCCAATAATCTTGATTTCCATTGTTTTTTATAACGTCACCATCATCGGACCTTGAAGTACCACCTACTATATATCCTCCATCTTTTGTCTGTAGAATAGTTGAAGCGCCATCATATTCAGATCCACCAAAAGATTTTTGCCATTCAATTGAACCTTCAGTATTCAATTTAACTAACCAATAATCATAACCCCCATGATTTTCAGATACATCTGCATCATTTGACCATGAAATACCAGAAATAATATAACCCCCATCAAAAGTTTGTGCAATTGATGTTCCTATATCCCATTGACTTCCTCCTAGAGTTTTTTGCCATTGTATTGAACCTTCAGTATTTATTTTTACAATCCAATAATCAATCTCTCCATGGTTTCCTGAAACATCGCCATTATTAGATCTAGAATGTCCTACAGCAATATAACCATCATCACTTGTATTAATAATAGTTGATAGTTGATCAGATTCACTCCCACCAAAGGATTTCTGCCATTGTATGTCCTTTGAAAAACAATAATAGAATGTAATTTGAAATAAAATTGTAATAAATATTACTTTTTTCATTTTTGATTCCTAAAAATAATTATTAATTATTTCTTTCCAAAATCATAGAAAATGACACTCTTCAAATAAACAATATGTTCCTCTTTACTACCGTACTTGCTTTTGCACGCCTAATCGAGAAATTTATGGAATTATTCTCTGTTTCGGTGTATGCATTCATAATGATGTTCTCCAAGACAATTCAATTGGTAATATTGAGGTAATAAATTTTATCATTTATATTTGAACAAAAGTACAAAAAAATGAATATTCCTTATATAAAGGATGACTTATTAATTATCTAATTTAGCAATTATTAATTTATTTTCAAAACCTCACATTTAACTTAATCGCTTCTTTCAATATCCTCAAATAATGCTCTTTCGGTATTTCAACTGCTCCGAGTGATTCGGTAAACTCATTTATAAATTGTGTGTCGAGTAGTATGAATCTTTTTTTGATTAAATGATTCGCAAGATGATAAAATGCTGCTTTAGATGAATTGCTGACTGTAGTGAACATTGACTCGCCGAAGAATGCACCGCCCAGAGCTACTCCGTATAAACCCCCGACAAGAATACCATCCTTGTATGTTTCAACCGAATGTGCATAACCTGCTGAATGAAGAATTACGTAAGAATCAATAATTTCCTGAGAAATCCAGGTATCTTCCCTCTGACTGCACGCTTCGATGACCTGTCGGAATGCAGTATCAATCCTAAATTCAAAGTTTTTCTTTTTTATTGATTGTTTAACTGAGCGGGGCATTTTGATTTTGTCCAAAGGAATAATCGCCCTCGGGTCAGGTGAGTGCCAGAGAATAACACTCTCCCTGCTTTCTGCCATCGGAAAGTACCCGCTTGAGTATGCATTCAGCAGGAACTGTGGCTCGATAATCGTTCTTAATGCGTCTTCTCTCATATTATCTTTTTATATTTTTTTACATTTGACGAAAGAAGTTAGTAGTTTCTTGCAATTGCAAGGTTGTTAATTTCAACTAAATGTTATTCAATTCCAATCTAATAAAAATATTTGCTTAATCTAATATATCTTTTTTATTTTCAATGATTTAACAAAAATAATAATTTGTTATAATAATCCATTGTTCGTAATTTTGTGTATTAATAAAGTTGATATTTATAAATCTCAAGTTTATGGAAAATACTGAAAAACAAAATATTGATAAACCTATTTACAGCATAGGTTCTGCCGCAAGGGTTCTTAACATTTCAGTACACACAATCCGAAAGTATGAAAAAGCAGGATTAATCATTCCTAGAAGATTTGCAGGCAAGAACAGACTTTATTCTGAGCTTGATATAGAAAGATTGAGATGTATCCGAAAGGAAATCAGCAATAAAAAATATTCTATACCTGCGATTCAAGTTATTTTATCACATAATCCTTGCTGGGCAGTGATTAATTGTTCGGATGAAGAAAGAAATAAATGCCCTGCATATCAGAACGGGGATAAACCCTGCTGGACATACAAGCATTCTGCCAATAAATGTGCCGAACTCGAATGTTATTCCTGCACTGTATACAGGGACTTTCAATGTAATAAGATTAAAGATAATATTGTAAAATATACAAAGAAATGAATTTTAAAAAGGATTAAAAATATATGAAAAAAATAGTCATCAGTTTAACTCTTTTCTTTTTTATCATTGTATTTGTGATTAGCTCTCTTATACCAAAGGAGAGGGAAGAATCAAAGCTGAACTTGCTTAAAGAAAAAATCGCACAAAAAAAGGCTATAGTTCATCACGATCATTCTAGATACGATATACTGAAGAAGAAATTCAATTCTCCGAAGGAAGTTACTGAAGCATGCATGACCTGCCACGTCGAAGAAGCAAGAGAAGTAATGAAATCAAATCACTGGAATTGGGAAAGCCCTCAATACATAAAAGGCAGAGGTGTTGTTTACATCGGTAAAAAGAATGCCATAAATAATTTCTGCCTTGGTACAGAAGGCAACGAACTCGCATGCGCTAAATGCCATGTGGGATTTGGTATGACATCATCAAAAACATTTAACTTCAAAGATTCAACTAATATTGACTGCCTAATTTGTCATGACAATACAGAAACATATGCCAAGGCTCCCGAAAAAGGCGGTGCGCCTGTGGCAACTCTTGATTTATCATTTGTTGCACAAAATGTTGGAGCACCCAAACGCACAAATTGCGGTGTATGCCATTTCTTTGGAGGTGGTGGAAATAATGTGAAACACGGTGACCTGGAAAAATCCATGTTTGAACCAAATAAAGAAATTGATGTCCATATGGCTGCAGAAGGCAGTAATTTAACTTGTGTTGATTGCCACATAACTAAGGAACACAACATAAGCGGCCAAATGTATTCACTGGCTTCGTCAAACAGAAACAGGGTTTATTGCGAAGAATGCCATACCGAAACTCCACATGAGGATGGAATTTTAAACAAGCATACATTGAAAGTCGCATGCCAGACTTGCCATATCCCGATATATGCCAAGGTGAATGCAACCAAAACCTTTTGGGATTGGTCAACTGCAGCAAAACTAAAGAACGGGAAACCTTATGAAGAAGATGACGCAGATGGCAATCACACCTATCTTTCCACTAAGGGAAGTTTCAAGTGGGGTAAAAAACTCAAACCCGAATATATTTGGTTTAATGGAACTGCAAGTCATTATTTGGCAGGAGACAGGATAGCCGATACCACTCAACCCTTAATTCTTAACCCTCTAAATGGAGCATACTCCGATTTGGATTCTAAAATAATTCCGGTCAAAGTTATGATAACCAATCAATGTTTTGACCCAGTGTATCAGATTCTATCTTTACCTAAACTTTTTTCTCCAACGCCCGGTGAGGGAGCATTCTGGACAGATTTCAATTGCCTTCGGGCATTGGATGTCGGAATGAAGGAGATTGGACTGCCATTCAGTGGTAAATTATCTTTTATAGAAACGAAAATGAATTGGCCCGTCAATCATATGGTTTCCACAAAAGAAAATTCCGTTAAGTGCAATGAATGTCACACGCAAAATCACAGCAGGATTGCCGGTGTAAAAGGTTTTTACATGCCGGCAAGAGATAGCAACTCTATTATTGAGACAGCGGGTTTCGGATTGATTTTACTCTCACTGTTAGGTGTTTTTGTTCATGGTATAGTCAGAATTTATTCATCTTACAAATTGAAAAAAAGAGGTTAAAAAATGAAAGAGAAAATATATATTTACAGGGCGTTTGAAAGATTCTGGCATTGGATGCAATCATTGTTAATAATCTTTCTCGGTTTAACCGGTTTTGAAATTCATGGTACAATTTCATTTTTCGGTTACAGGAATGCTGTTGCATACCACAATATTGCAGCTTATAGCTTTATTGTTTTAATAATTTTTGCGATTTTCTGGCATTTTGCAACCGGGGAATGGAAGCAGTATCTGCCTACTGCAAAGAATTTGAAAGCACAAATCAATTTTTATCTTTTCGGTATATTTAAAAATGCACCGCACCCGACAAAAAGAATTGTTCTAAGCAAATTAAATCCACTCCAAAAATTAGTTTACCTTGGTCTCAAACTCCTTGTAATTCCTGTGATGGTATTTTCAGGTTTAATTTATATGAATTATCGTTATCCCCAAGAAGGAGGAGGAGTTGAGGGATTAAATATCGGCTCAATTGAGCCGGTTGCACTTTTTCATACAGCCGGTGCTTTTTTACTCTTAGCATTTGTAATTGTTCATTTATATCTTATAACAACAGGAACTACGATTACATCAAATTTAAAAGCAATGGTTACCGGATTTGAAGAAACTGAAAACAATGAAGAAACCGAACGATTGAAAGAAACTGAAAATTATAATGATAATAAACAACTATCAGAGGTTACAAATGGATAACAACAATTACATGAACCCTTATCTTGCCGGATTCTTTCTCGGATTATTACTACTGGGAACGATTTATATTACGGGAAGGGGGCTTGGAGCCAGTGGAGCAATAAAAAGTGTTGTCGTTACTGCTGTCGAAACAGTTGCACCCTCGCATACAGCAAATACCAAATTTTACAAAGAATATTCCGAAGAACATTCCGGCAGCCCATTGAAGAACTGGCTCGTTTTCGAAATGGCAGGAGCTTTAATCGGTGCCTTTTTCTCTGGGTTAATATCAAACAGATTGAAATTCACATTGGAACACTCACCAAAAATCAAGAGCAGAACAAGAATTGCAGGTGCATTAATCGGGGGTACTTTATTTGGATTCGGTGCTCAATTGGGCAGAGGGTGTACAAGCGGAGCTGCTTTGAGCGGGATGGCTGTTCTTTCGACTGGCGGATTGATAACAATGGCATTTATTTTCGGTGGTGCTTATGCTTTTGCATATTTTTTCAGAAAACTTTGGATTTAAGGAAGTGAGGAAATAAAAAATGGGACCTTTAGTACCTGAAATAATCGGTAATGAACTCAATTTTATAGTTGCTTTTCTTATAGGAATTGCATTTGGATTTATTTTGGAACAGGCAGGATTTTCTACATCAAAAAAATTAGTCGGTTTATTCTATGGTTACGATTTTACTGTTTTGAGAGTGTTCTTTACAGCCGGAATAACTGCAATGCTCGGAGTGATTGCACTAAACCACTTCGGATTGCTGGACGTATCTTTAATATACATTAATCCAACATTCCTGTGGTCTGCAATTATTGGCGGAGCTATAATGGGATTGGGTTTTGTAATCGGTGGTTATTGCCCCGGGACGAGTGTGGCTGGAGCGGCAATCGGCAAAATTGATGCAATGTTCTTTATTCTCGGTTCTGCAGTTGGGGTTTTGATTTTCGCTGAAGGATATCCTGTTTTCGAGGGTTTATATAAATCTGCAGACTGGGGAAATGTAAGAGCGTTTGATTCGCTTGGCATCTCTCAATCATTATTTGCATTTCTTCTGACTTTTATAGCTGTCTTTGCATTTTGGGTAACAACGATTATTGAACAAAAAGTAAATGGTAAACCTAATCCTGAATTTAAGTCAAAGCCGCTTTATGCATCGCTTGCAATATTAGCCATCCTTATGGGATTAACAGCGTTTATAATGCCTGACAGAAAAGAATCAATGATGAATAAAATAAATGACACCGGATTTGTAAAATCATACACAATGAATTCAATGGATTCCGATGAACTTGCATTTCGATTGATGTATGATGATAACAAATTGCGGATTTGGGATTTACGTTTAAAAAAAGATTATGATAAATTATCACTGCCTGGTTCGCATAATATTACAATGCAAAATCTATTTGATAATGCAACATCCAAATTGTTGTATATAGAAGGGAAAATAAATATTTTTATCGCTGAAGATGAACTTCTATCCAAAAAAGCAGGTGTTTTGGCTTCTGAGCTTGGTTTGAATAATGTTTATTACCTCAAGGGAGGAATGAATGAATTTTATTCATCAATCCTCAATTTTAAATGTCCGGTATTAAATCCAAATGAAAAACTATCGGATACCGATAGATTCAGGGCAGAAGCCTGTAATGCTGTGCCTCAGTTAATAAAAGATTATAAGAAAAAACATTCTGCTGATTCAGAAGGCAATAAAAAATCAAAAAGAGCTTTGGGCGGTTGTTGAAGTAGTTTCTTAGTGTTATAAAAAGTATATATTTTCTATAAAAATATATTAAGCAAGTAGAAGATAGTATATATTCTAATAGACTTTTTAATTTGATTGTTGATTTATTCGTTCAATCCATTTACTAAACCTTGGACACTTATTGATAACACTTGAAATTCAATTCAATTACTTCCTCGGTGTGTCCGGTATCAACTCAAACATCTGCCAGTCGCCGATTTGGTCTGCATCTGCTTTTAATCCGAAGCCTCCGCCCCCGACTGCTGTAAGGTATTTACCATTGTTTGCCTTGAGAGCGAATTTGTTGTTTTCCAATTCAATATATTCAAATATTTCGTTGCTCCCTACACCCCTGCCGACGGCATTAGCAATACCTTTGTCAATTGATATATAGTTCCCGTTAAATGTTTTGAGTGCAACTTTATTTTTATTCACTTTCACAAATTCGAAATTTTCAAATTTTTCGGTTTTGCCGGCATTTACTAAAATCTTTTCACCGCCTCCGTTAATTGCACTGATATAATATCCATTGAATGATTTGAGCCATGCACGCCGTAGTTTGAGTATCTCGAATACTTCCCATTCGAGGATTTTATCACGGTTAGCCGATACCTCATGCTCACCGCCGCGAATTGCAGTGATATACTTGCCGTTTGCTCCTTTCAGAGCAATTTTGTTATTATCCAAATCTACGATTTCGAAAATTTCAGAAGCACCTATTATGTCTTTATTAGCCCTTATTATTTCAATGTTATCGGCAATACTGACATATTTGCCTTTTAGTGTTTTGAGTGCAATCTTATGGTCTCCTACGGGAATAACATAAAAAATTTCCAAGCCTCCTACACTTTCCCTGTCAGCAAGAATATTTCCTCCAATTTTGTCATCGGCACAAAGGTAAAAACCACCTGAAGTGCGTAATGCAACTTTTGCAAATATAGTTTGCATATCCTGATACTCATCCTGCCAGGGGAGCTCTGCTTTCTTTGGAATGTCCAGAACCGGATTACTCCTGTCTGCCATACCCCTCGATGCAATGTCCTGCTCACCTGATTGTGTAGAAGTAACCTTCTGAGTGTTAGTCGAAAGGAAAACAAAATCACCCTTATCGAGATGAGGATTACGGATTTTCCCATACTGGGGATGCTGATTATTCCTTGAATAATTGATTACTTTTTCAGTCAGAAACTCGCCAAGCTCTGTACCAGTGATGAAACCATCGCGGTTGACATCCGCATCTCCGTCCAGCCCTGATACAAGCTGTTGACTAAAAACACTTTCATCGGGAACAGTCTCTTCTGCACTTCCGGAAGAGATAAATTGCCGTACCGGTTTTGCTGTTCTATATGAAATATTTTCAGGTATTGCCCTTGTGATAGCAAATATTGAACCTGAAAAACAGGCATCAAAAAGGAACAATGCGTGCTTTGCCTGAATCTGCTTTGCATAAACTTCAATCTGTTGCATTGTCATAGCACGTGAAAGAAATGATGCTTTGTCGACGTTCGGATTTGCCGCATCAACAGGAACGATGTAGCCCATCTCCTCTCCGTAGGATGTCTTGATTGTATGTCCATGCCCTGCAAAGTAGAATATAAGACGGTTTTCGGGGTCCATGCCGTATTTATTGATGAAATCCCTGTATGTTGCATCAATTTGCTTGTGGTCAACATCCACAACAGTAAAAACAATGAAGCCCTGCTTTTCGAGCGACTGTCTGACAGCATCAATATCTTTCTGAACACCTCGCAGTGCGGGCCATCCATTATTATAATTCACTTCACCGATAATCAAAGCATAGCTTTTGTTGTAAAGCTGTACGTTTTGCCCCTGCTCATCCGGCAATACAATTTGTGAAAATGTTATTGAATAAGCGAATAATAAAAACGCTATTAAAGCCGATGAAAAGTAGTATTTCGTTTTCATATAATAGCCTCCGTAATGAAATCATCAATACTGCAACAAAAAAGAATAATTTATATCATATTAAATTATAATCTAATACTAAGGTTTCCAAATAAAATTTTGTAAAATCGATTAGAAATAATTAGTTAGACCATTTTGTCCTTATGGACGAAATGGTAATTGTGTATCTGTTTCTCTATACAGAAATTTGAATTGAACAAATCTTGAAGTACAAATCAAATCCCATTTTCATTTTTCAATTTATTAATCAATTTATCCACATCTTCATATACTTCAATAGTCTCTCCTTTTGCAGCTCTCAAGGCTAATTCAAGCGATGATATTTCTTGTACACCTATATATTCTATGAATTTTTCTAAATCCCCGGAATCTGCATAAGCAAGAGATTGCAAATACCCATACCTGTCATCAGTCGAAATAATGGCAGGTGGAAAATCGTGCATCATCAGAATAAAATTCATTAAAATTCTTGCCATTCTTCCATTCCCGTCATCAAACGGATGTATCCGGACAAACTGATAGTGAAATGTTGCCGCAGTGAGCAAAGGATGTTGCTTCTCATCATTTTTTCTGTACCAATCCATCAAATCTATCATTTTTGCAGGAGTTTCTTCAGGTGTTGCAAAATAGAATATACTTCCGTCTTTTGTTTTTACATGGTTAGGTAATTGTTTATATCTTCCCGGTACTACTTTCTTCTTAGTTGGCTGTCCGTCAGAAGTGATTGCATCAATATCATAAGGTTCACCGATTATTATTTCATGCATTTCCCTAATGAATTGCTCGGTAAGCGGCCTGTTTTTTTCCTTGACTATTTCATATATTGACTGAACTACCTTGTCATGTCCTCTCATTTCGATAATATCTTTTATAGGCTTTCCACCTGCGGTTATACCCCAAAACAATAAGGCTTTTGTCTCACCATAAGTTAGGGTGTTTCCTTCAATATGACTTGAATGATAATTCCAGTCAAGCCTCATCTTCTGCATGAGTCTTTGTTCTTGTTCAGGTTTCAGGGGTTTATATTTTTCAACCTCAGCTTTTAACCGGTCAATACTATCAAGTAATTGCTTCAATTCAGATTTCATTATTACACCTGATTATTAACAGAAAATAAAATCAAATATATAAATAATTCAATTATAATCTTAATTCCCACTAAAAAAAATCCCACCTTGCTCATTGCAAAATGGGATTATAATCAATTAAAATTTACAATTTATAATTTTCAATTTTTAATAAATTTTAAAATTTATAATATCAAATGATGAAACAATAACAATGAACAAGAAAAATTTATCTTGCTGTTTTAAATTTCAATTTATTTCATAGAAAATTCATTTTCAATTTTAAATTAAAAATTGAAAATTTAATCAATCACAACTATTATCTTTATAAAATTAAGTATCCAGATACCTGTCAAGCTCCCATTCGGTTACCTGCAAACGGAAATCATCCCACTCACTTGTTTTAGCTCTTACATATTTCTTCATAAAATCTTTGCCAAGTGTAGAGGCTATTACTTCATTCTTCTGAATTGCCCTGATTGCATGCCATAGTGAGTAAGGCAAAACTTCAATGCCGTGCTTTTCCAATTGAGCCATATCAAATTCAAACACATCCTCCTCGACAGGTTTTGGTGCAGTCATTTTCTTCTTAATGCCGTCCAATCCTGCTTTGAGCAATACAGCAAATGCAAGATAAGGATTCGAGCTAGGGTCCGGACACCTTATTTCGAGCCTGGTTGCTTTATCCTTACCGGGACTATATTTCGGGACCCTGATGAGTGCAGAACGGTTTATTTGTGCCCAACATACATAAGTCGAAGCTTCATACCCCGGAACAAGACGCTTGTAAGAATTTACAAGAGGATTCAGAATGGCACACATACCTTTGACATGATGCATCTGTCCTGCAAGATAATGATATGCAATTTTAGACAGTTTATATTTATCCTTAGGGTCAAAAAACAGGTTAGTTTTTCCATCTAATGAAAAGAGGCTTTGATGAACATGCATTCCTGTTCCGTTAACACCCGTAATCGGCTTTGGCATGAATGTAGCATGAATACCATGCATCTCTGCCACTGCCTTCAGCGTAGATTTCATAGTCATTACCCTGTCGGCAGTCCTCAAAGCATGCCCATACTTGAAATCAATTTCGTGCTGTCCGGGAGCTACTTCATGGTGGCTCGCTTCAACATCAATTCCCATCAACATAAGTGCTTTCATCATATCACGCCTTACGTCGAATCCCAAATCCAGAATCAGGTCGAAGTACTGACCCCTGTCATGTGTTTCAATTTTTTTATTAGCAGTGGTTTTTAAACCTCCATTCTCTTTCTTAAACAGAAAAAATTCAAGTTCAGGACCTGTATTAAACATATAGCCCATATCTTCTGCTTCTTTCAATACTTTTTTAAGAATATATCTTGGGTCGCATTCGTAAGGTTTACCTTCGGGAGTATAAACATCACAAATTAATCTTGCTATGTTTTCACCGTCATTATTCAGCCATGGAATGACTGCATAAGTTGATAGGTCAGGCTTCAAAAGCATATCGCTTTCGAATATTCTTGTGAAACCTTCGATTGAAGAACCGTCGAACCACATCCCGAATTCCATAACATCCGGCATCTTCCCGGTAGGAATCGTTACTACTTTCGATTGTCCCATCATATCGGAAAACTGAAGGTTTACGAATTCTACTTTGTCTTTCTTAAACCTTTCAATTAATTCTTTGACTTTGTCGTTTTTTGCCATGTAATTTCCCCTTAATTAACAAGTAAATGGTAAATTGTCCTTACGTTTGCATTGCACCATTTTTCAAATGGTGGCAGGAGATTATTTAATTACTCACACAATAAATAATGTATTAGTAATAATTATAATTTCAATTTTTTAATTTTTAATTTTTAATTTTTAATAAAATTCTAATTTTCAATTTTAAAAAACCCAATAATGCTGTATCTTTTTTTGATAAACTAATTAAGCTTTTAAAAATGTATTATTTAAAATTCATTTTAAATTTAAAATTATAAATTGAAAATTCTTCAAATAACAATCTTATCAAGTGTTGATTCAAACGGTACTCCCTTTGGTACCGGCGAAACATTCTGACCGAGATTTAATATTTTGGGTTTGTAATTCCTGTCCTGTATTTTTTCCTGCAGGAGCATCAGTCCTCTAAGAATGCCCTCAGGCCTTGGAGGACAGCCTGCCACGTAAACATCAACAGGTAAAAACAGGTCTATCCCCTGGACAACAGAATAGCTCCTGAACATACCACCAGTCGAAGCACATACGCCCATTGACATAACCCACTTCGGGTCGGGCATCTGGTCATATATTTTCCTTACAACCCAAGCCATTTTATATGTAACAGTACCGGCCACCAGTAAAAAATCAGACTGTCTTGGTGTCATTCTGAAAACCTCCGAGCCGAACCGTGATATATCGAATCGCGAACAGGCAGCACCCATCATCTCTATTCCGCAGCAGGAAATTCCGAGCGGCATGGGCCACATAGAATTTTTCTGTGCCCACTTGACAACCGATTCCACTGTCGTGGTAACGAAGCCCTGTCCGTCAAACATTTTTTCTAATCCCATTTCAATGCACCCTTCCTGATTACGTAAATGTATCCTGCGAGCAGAAGCACAATAAATAAAATCATTGCAACGAATGCTGTCGAGCCAAGCTCCTTGAACTGCACAGCCCAGGGGTACATAAACACAATCTCAATATCGAACAAAATGAAAAGAACTGCAACCATATAAAACTTGACGGAAAATCTTTCCCTTGCAGTCCTGACGGGCGGCATACCGCTTTCGTAAGTCGAGGCTTTCTCTTTGGTTCTGCGTCTTGCTCCGAGCCATTCTGCCGCCAGCAGAAAAACCACTCCGATAGCAAAACCAAACACAACCATAAAAATCAGCGGAACATAATCAGAAAGCATATACATACCCTTTTTAAAAAAATTTTCATTTCATCCAGTATCAAAATTATCCACTTTTGCAATCAAAACCAATTTATCGCATTAATAAACGCTAAAATGTGGAAAAAATTTGAGATGTAGTCTGAACTTTGGTTTTTGTGATTTTTGTGATTATGATGATTTGGATTAACCTCACACTTTATTGTGAGGTGGCTCGAAAGTAGCACCCGGACTGGTCTCGTCTCTCCCCCCATGCTGAAGCATGGGGTTATTCTAATTCCATTACACTTTAGTGTGAGGTGGCTGGAAAGTAGCACCCGGACTGGTCTCGTCTCCCCACATACTGAAGTATGGGGTTAAACTTATGCAGAGACGCAAGTTGTCTGAACTATGATTTGTGTGATTATGTTGATTTTACTTTTTACACCTACCTTGCCCTTCCTCAATAATTAAGAGTTCTTCTCAGTTCACTTTGTCAAAATGGAGGCTGAATATGACTTCAGTACCAATTTGAACCTGGCTTTCGATTTTAAAAGTGCCGTCATGGAGTTCGACAAGTTTCTTGGCTATTACCAAGCCTAACCCGATTCCCTGTTGCTCGTACACACTTCTGTCAAATTGTGAAAGGGCGGCTATGCTCGATATTTGCTCCTGTGACATCCCTCTGCCGTTATCTTTGATTGAAATAAAAAATAAGTAGTCTTCAATCCATGAATTGATAAAGATTTTCGAGCCTTTCTCAGAAAATCTCAAAGCATTTTCAATTAACTCATCAATGATTTTGTGATAACTTTCGGAAGCAATTTGAGCTTTTATACCTGTTACATTGTTAAGGATATTCAAATCACCCCTTCTGTCATATTTATCGGCTTTAAGGTGGGCAATATCCTCAACCATAGCTATTGGTTCAGGAGTTGAAAATGAGCGTAACATTGTTTTCTTTTGAGGACTCGATATTATTGATTCCAGGCTGACGTAAAAAAGGAAATTTTCTGTAATTTTCATTAAACGCATTGCTGATGATATTATATCGCCTGCAAGTTCTTTCACTTCTTTCGGTTCAATAGCTGCTTCCGAATTATTCAGATATCTTGCAGAGTTAATAACTTCGTTTAAAACAGTACGAAATTCATGGGGGAGGGCATAAATAACGCTTTTACCTACCTTATCAACCTTGTCCTGCACGTGCTTCTCAATCAGCGTATGTCTTTTCCATTGAGCATCTATTGCCGCGATGAGTTCATTTCTTGTGTAAGGTTTTACGATGTAATCATCAGCACCCTTCTCCATGCCTGCCCTCATATTCTTCTTCTCGGTCAATGCTGTCAGGAATATAAACGGGGTGGTCGCTGTATTCGGTAAATTCCTGACTTTTTCCAATACACCATATCCATCCAAACCGGGCATGGAAATATCACATAAAATAAGGTCGGGTGTTACATTATAAGCTATTTCAATACCGGTTAATCCGTCCGAAGCAGTGAAAACTTCGTATCCTTCAAAACGTAACAGCGTTGATGTACTATCGAGTATATATTCTGCATCATCAATCACTAATATTTTTTTTGTCATTACATATTTCCTATAATTATTAATCAATGTCCCGGGAATATCTTATCAGTTATCTGATTACTAATCGAATCCAAAGGGTCAGTAAAAGTTGAGGAGGGAGGACTAATTATTTTATATGAATCCGGGTAGAAATAAGCCATAAGAAAATTTCTTGCTATAGGAGCAGCGACTACACCTCCAAAACCTGCATTTTCAACAAATACACAGATAGCAATTTGTGGATTTTTCATGGGAGCAAAACATATAAACCAGGAATGGTCCCTTCCGTGAGGATTTTGTGCTGTACCGGTTTTTCCGCATACTTCAATACCGGGAATATATACCGAACTTGCTGTTCCTGCCCCCGAATTGACAACATCCCACATGCCCTTTTGCACTATGTCAAAATACTTTTTATCAATTGGAATTTCTTTTTTATCGTAGCTTATCGGTTCAATCTTATTTGTAATATTATTATGTATATACCTGACAACATGAGGCTGGAACATCGTTCCTTTTGTGGCAATCGCAGCGGAATACAGAGCCATCTGAATAGGAGTTGCAGCTATTTCACCCTGGCCGATACCGTAATTGGCAAGATATCCTGCGGGTATTTCATCAAATGAACCAAAGGTTTTAATGAGCCATTCTTCTGAGGGAAATTTGCCCTTGCTTTCGCTCGGTATATCAACAAAAGTTTTCTCACCGAATCCAAATATCCTTGCCCATTTCAGCATCTTTTCAAATCCAAGTTTTATTGCAGTTTCATAAAAGAACACGTTACATGAAACTTTAATAGCATTTCTAACACTTATATTTCCATGAACACCATGGCATTTGAAATTTTTAAAACCAAGTTGAATCGAACCTCTGCAATTAAAAGTTGTATTTTCATTTATTATCCCTTCTTGCAGAGCAGCCAAAGCAACAAGCATTTTCCATGTTGAACCGGGAGGATAAGCTGACATAATTGACCTGTTATACATAGGAAAGGCAGGGTCCTTAATGAGATTTTGAAACAAATCAGAAGGAATTTTACCTGCAAAATCTCTTGGATTGTAATCAGGTTTACTTACAATTGCAAGTATTTCACCATTATTTGGATTTATTGCGACAAGAGATCCTCTTTTACCTTTTAATAATGTTTCGGCATGAGCTTGAAGCTTCTTATCAATGGTCAAAAACATATCGAATCCGTTTCTGGAGGGTATGTCGTTTCTTCCATTGTCAAAACTTGCCACCTTTTTTCCAAGTTTATTAATTGTTACAAACTTAATTCCCTTATTACCCCGAAGTATATCCTCATATTCTTTTTCTAATCCGGTCTGTCCGATTACATCACCGGAATTGTAATATGGGTATTGCTTCAATTGTACATCGGACACTTCACGGGAATAGCCAAGTAAATGTGCCATATTACCATAAAAATTATATAGCCTTTTGAAATCAACGACAATTTCCACTCCCGGCAAAAGGTCGTTGTATTCTTCTATTAAAGCTGTTTTTTGAAAATCAAGGTCACGGAATAATTTAATCGGTGTAAATTTTGAAACACTCTTATATGGCTGTAATGCTTCATTGATTTCCGAAGTATCCATATCCAGAATTGAAGACAGCAATATTAGAGATTCTTTTGTGAAGTCGTTTTTAGTTATTGCTAATGTGAATGATGGTTCATTGTTGACAATAATATCTCCGTTTCTATCATAAATATCACCTCTGAACGGTTCGACAACTACCTGCTTGATAGCTTGTGATTCACTCTCAAGTTTGTAGGAACTGCCCTGAATAATTTGCATGTATCCTAATCTGCCAATAAAAACGATTGCCAGCAAAACGATAATCGTTCTGAAAATGTTCCTTCTTTGCTTAGAGGCAAAGTCCGGATTAGTATCTATTAAGGATTCAAATGCCATAATATTATTTTATGCAAGTAAAAACAGTATTACTCAGAAGTTTCAAAAATAAAAAAAATAATGTTATTAATCTATTCATCCTTTAGGCAAGAAAAATATTCACAATATATTTCATTACAAATCTTTCTTTTTTATTAGGAACCAATCTTTATTATAGAATCTATTTTTTATAATAGAAAAACTATCTGTGGAAAATTTTATATAATAATATTTTGTTTTTAGAATATTTTCTTTTTTAGTTGAATATGTGCTATCAAAATCCACTAATATTGACTTTCTCAATGATAATTGAGCAAGAATATTTATTTTAGAATTATTCGGATTGATTTCATTTCTATTTGAAGGATGTTCTTTTATCTGGTAGGATATTAATTTAGAATACCTGTCAAGATAATCACCGATAATCCATGGTTTATTCAAAAATAATACAACATTTGCGTTATAATATATTTTTTGAATTTTAATGGTTTCCTGATAATAATAATCATTATTGATATTATTAGTTAACCTTATGCAAAAAAACCAATTAATGAAAAATAAAACAAGAACTAAAATAATCAAAATTGTTTTTAACAATCTTGTATTTAATACTTCATTAGTGATTATCGCAAGTGATAGCCACATAAAAATTGATTGAGGAATCCAAAACTCCTGATTCGTCGAATCCCAAAAAGAAAAGAAAATACTATAAACAAAAATAAAAATAATTAAATAAATCAAATTCGTTTTATTTTCTTTATATATTTTGAGAATATTTTTTAAAATTTTTAATAATAAGAAGATAATTATTGATATAAAAGTGAACAATAATGTTAAATAAATGATAAAATATCCTGAATTTAAATTTCTTACAATAAATGTATCATCCACTAAATTTTTATTTGGGAACATATTAAAAAATATGTTTTGAAAATAATCTGATATTAATAATCCGTGTGGTGTTATGAAAGCCCTTGATAAACCAGTTAAATCTTTAGGTATTATATTTAGGTTTATTGAATTCCAATAGTTTAACTCATGTGAATAG
The DNA here is from genome assembly GCA_021824625.1 of Bacteroidota bacterium. Lineage (GTDB taxonomy): Bacteria > Bacteroidota > Ignavibacteria > Kapaibacteriales > UBA2268 > XYC2-FULL-35-21. The sequence goes on from JAKAKE010000139.1 coordinate 20,550, forward strand.
GTTGTTAACCAGTAAAACATATCATTAAAAGTTCTTAGATTCATATTATAGTGCATTATTATAAAATATGGAATTACAATTATGATGGTGAATGTAGTTCCAAATAGAAGAACAAATTTACTTAAGGATTTAACATCCTTTTTATATTTGAATATTAAACTAATTATAATTGAAATTCCAAATAGTAAATGTGCCTGATGAAATAAAACAGATAACCCCGAAAAAATAGCTAATGGAAAAATATATAATTTATTAACATCCAACTTGAAATAAAAAATTGTACTGAGCACAATGAAAAAAACTGGAAGTATATAAACCTCGACACAGATACTGTAGAACCAAAATCCAAAGGAGAATCCAATTAATAAGGTAAAAACAATTGATTTCAATAGCTCCATATTTAAAATTTTGTTTAAGAAATAGTAAAGAAAGCTTAGTGTCAAAGCACCAAAAAAGCAGTTAAAAGATGTTACTAAGATATAAGTAGGAATACTAAAATGAAAAAGTAAAAGAAATTTCATCCATAAAATATTGACTACTTGATATAGAAGGTGATGAGGATGGTACAAATAAATACTTTTTTCTATATCATTTAGATATTTAACACTATCATGTGATATAGATAAAACATGTGAAATACTTAAATTGTAAAGAATAAAAAAAAAGGTGAAGATTAAAACATAGATTAATTTGTCATATATTATTCTAATTGTTTTCATTAATATTATTTTATATTTCGAATACTAAAATAATTAAATTTTAAAGGTACATATTTTTTTTTGTCAAACAAAATGGCAATAATATTGATTAATAATTATTTATTTGATTATAAAATTACTCACGTTGTCACGATTTGATTTTTATTTAATTTTTGCCAAGAAATACTATAAAAGGCTAGAGAAAAAGCAATTATAATTACTCCGTCTCTTGAACAAAACTGAGTACTTGTAAAATTGGATACAATTATTACAATTAAACTGCTAAAAGAACCAAGAGACAATATTTTATATAAATTTACCTTACACTTTAAATAAACAACGAACGAATTAATTGTAAAATATATTAAAAAAAATAAATAAAATAAAGAAAGAGGAATTCCAATTCTATGGAATAAATAAAAATATCCATTATGTATTGTAGTAGTATTTTTTGCTTCATTTTTAATTGGTTCCATAAATCTTATCTTGTTTGATAAACCATTACCACTAAATGGATAATCTGATATTTTATTAAGTACGGCTTTATATTCAGCAAATCTTGATTGTACAGATGGATCTTTCCTGCCTTTTGTAGAAGTTTCAAGCCTTCGTTCAATTGCTTGTAAAGCAACAAAAGCACCACCTCTAAAAGCAATCATGACTGTCAAAGTTATTACTGATGAAAATATTATCAAATAAGTAGCAAGTTTAAATTTTTGTTTAACGGGAAGAATAATAAAAAATAGCAATATTTCGAAAATTAATATAATCCAATATGTTCTTGAAAATGAGCTTATTAATGCTAAAGTATTAAGAGTTGTAAAAGCCATAAGAATCATTTGTCTATTGAATTTCTTTTCAGACAGGAGAAATAATATTCCAAAAGCGGAAGCACTTGTAAATAGGGTTTGATTTATATTCCTTGTTATTAATATCTGATAGGCATATACAATATTTATTTTGCTTATTTGATAGTAATCGTAGAATTGTTGTAAGTCTGTTAAAATACAAACAACAGCCAATAAAATTAATAATCTTTTTAAATATTTTTCCTCAGAGAAATAATATCGAATAGGTAAATAGAAAAGAACTAAAGACATAATAGAGTATTCCCGAATCCAGTCAAAAAATGAAACTCCATTCATAACTGCAATCAGGGAATTTCCGAGTAATAATATGAAAAAAGCAAGGATAAACCAATCGCCAATGTTAGTGACTAATGTATTTCTTTTTATTGCTATTTGCCATAATAACCAGGAAAATAAAGTAAATACATACAGAAAACCTGATATGACATCCAGGACAGACACACCTTCGCCACTATTTCTAAAAAAAATAAATAAGCTGAAAGTTATTGTATAGAGCCAAAAACGAGGGTATTTTATGAAAAAATAAATTAAAATAGAGCTGCAAATAAATCCTAATATATAGTAATGATTTTGTAAATAGATGCCAAAGTAAAACAAGACGATTGAAATAAATGCGAAAATTGCAATTGCAATTGGTGGGAGTTTAATGTTGCTTGAAAACAAAGGAAATTGTCCGAACGTTTCAAGACTTAATGTATTATTCTGCTTCACCGTTTTAGTATTTGTTTTTGCTGTTAATAATAAAACTTTTATAATTGTTTTTCAGATTATAATAACCATTGACAAGTAAGATGAGCAATATTGATATTAAAAACCCTCCAAACGCTGCCCCAATAACAATCAAGGACCTTTTAGGTTTTGATTTTTTATCCGGTCTGACAGCAGGGTCAACAACAATCAGAGACATAGTCTGTCTTGATTCATCCAATTTGGCATCTTCGAGCATTGGTTGCAGAAATCCTTTCACTTTGGAAAAAGTTTCATATTCAGCATAAAGCCTCAAGTATTCAATTCCAACCGAAGCCGCATTTTTCAGGGGGAAATTCCCTGCAAACCCAGGCTTAGTCTCGACTTCTGATAATTTATTACGAATCTTTCCGATTAAGTCCTTTTGAATTTTAGAATATGGGTCATTCTCCCCGTATTTATTTTTTAAAAGCTCGTGCATGATTTCCTGTTGAATCAATTCAGCTTTAATATCGGTGTAGGCTGAACTGACCGACGAGGCTTGCTCCAAAGGAGAGAATATAAATGTTTTTCGTGAAAATTTTTGTAATGAGTCTGAAATAACCATAATTGTTGAATCAACCGTTCTCAATCTATTTTCAATATATTCCCTGCTTTTCGTAGCCTCCAGATGTAGAATTCTTTCTGAAAGGCTATTAGTGATTTTAATGAAAGTATTAGCCATATCGGCAACACGGCCGCGATTTTTATCTGTAATGGTAATTGAATAATTACCTTCAGATTCATATTCGATTTCAACATTTTCTTCAACTGCATTTAGAAGTTCTGTGTGTAATGAGTCCGGTATATCGTACTCTTTTGCCAAATCGTACTTCTTTATAAGGGAATCTTTAACTGTTCTGCTGTTAAGAAGTACTAGGTAACTATAACCTTCAGTTTGGCCTCCCCCAAGCTTGGTTAAACCAAATTCTCTTAAAGTTGAGGAAATGTTGGTCATTGCATTTTCGAATAAAGAACCGATTGATTTTTTTGGTGGCACAGCATTCACAGTTGCGGAATACCAGTTTGGCATCAGTAGTGTAAAGATGACAGCAGCCACACAAGACAATGCCGTTACAATTAGAATAAAAATTTTATGCTTTAACAATAAAGCAATGTAAAATACAGCATCGAAATTCTTATTATCTTTTTGATTATTATTTGTTTCCATCGTCTAATTGGCATTAATTAACAAAAATCTTATTGGAAAAATTTCTAAATGCAATTTAATAAGAATAATATAAACCAAATTATTTACTTTTGATTTCAGTTAATGGATTTGGTAAATATGGTTTATTTGGGAAATCATCATCTCTTACTTTAATTTCACCATCTTCAAATAATAGTGAAGGACTGATAACCGATGACCCGACATATAATTCACCTCCTGTTATATATGGAGATGTTATGGATGGAGCCAGCAAATTTAGTACATATGATTTATTTCCGACATTAAGAATATCCTTAAAAGATTGTGCTGTGAAACTGTTTGCATCGCATCCCCGAACCAGTTCTTCTTTCCCATTATTATAAACCTTGTAAACCTGGATTAAATTAAAAGCCAGAGGATTGAAATTCATGTTGATATGCGTTGGTGCAATTCGTTGTAAAGTAGTATAAAAAATATTTTGGTTTGCCGCCTTCTTAACAATTATACCGAATGGGAGTTCCCTGTCTTTACATAGTTTAAGCATCTGGTTGATAAGTTCCGTATGAGATTTACTATGTTTTTTGTCTGATGACATTTCTATAACACTTAGCATTGCGGCACCACCGCGTTTATGTCCATTACTTGTATGTACTCTTTTCGAGGGTATTCTTGAGGAAAGTAAGTTTTTCAAATAACCATCTTTAACAAGATTAACAGGTTGAGCAAGAACTCCTTCGTCATCTATTTTGAAACTCCCGAGAAGCGGAGTTTTATCAAAATATGTTTTGTTTGGTTCAGCATTTACAGATAGGAATTCGGGTAATACCCTTCCACCTAATTTATTTTGGAATGCGGTGTACCTGTCACTTTCCTGTACACCCGATTCTGTCATGGGAGAACGTTGTAATACAAGATTGGGTGCAAATACCTGAGCGAACAGTTCGGCAGCAGCATTGTCTTCAAACAATACAGGGCCAGAATATGTTTCTTCGAGTATCGGAGATTTTTCAAGTAATGTCAAATTTTCTGCGATTGCAAACGCCGCTCTCATTAATGAGTCTTCTCTCGGCAGTTCATAAGGAGATTTAGAATACGCGGAATACATATCGTACAGGGGCATTCCGTCATCAGCCTGTGTCGCGGCTATTATTTCGATACCACTATAAAGGTTGGTTTTAATAAATTCTCTCCCTTCGCTGTTTGCATAATAAACCGTTTCCGGTATATATTCCAAGCCTACATAAGATATTTGAAGATTTTTAAATGTATTAAATTTTGATGATACATTCCTGCATAATTCTTCAAATTTATTAACATTGAAGGACGGTATGGATATTGTATCGTAATTTTTTTCAGGAGCTAACTTTATGAAATCAGGCGTACTGTCTTTTCTTGTCTTATTCTTGAGAGTTGCAATTTTCTTTGATAATATCTCGGAAGCCTGCTTGTAAGCGGCATCGGAGGCAAGCCAAAGCTCCCGCCTAAGACTTTTATAATCAATCTCATAAGGAACAGGCCGATTTTTAAAGTTTTCTTCCTCGTCTGTGCTCCCAAACAATCCAAGGCTGATGTCGAAGAAATTTGTATTATCAAATGAATAGTCTCCAACTCTGAAATTCACATTTAATTCAGCTTTTTTGTCATTTGCTGAATTTGTAATTGTTCCGAGAGCTGAAGTAATATGATAAGAGTCATATATTTTCAAAGTATATTCGATGTAATACGGTTTTTGGAGAGATTCAAGATGCAATTCATTCATTGACCTGTTGATTTCATCTCTCATTGCTTTCATTATCTCATCGGTGTTAGCTGCCTTTAATGTAACACAAAACACAGCAAATACAAGTGTTATAATAATATAATTTTTTTTCATAATTCTTTCCGATTATTCATTATAAAAATTAGGGAGCATCTAAAATAGGCGGTTTTGCCTGAGACTTCGCTTTCTTCTGTACTTCAATTCTTGATATCAAAAGATTGGGTGAACTTGCCGAAACAGGCACCGAACCCGATTCTGCCCCACATATACCGTTGAATGTTTCTAAATTATTTGCCGAGGCAATAATATTAGAAAATGTTGTTAGTGGAGTTCCGATAAGGTCAACGCCGCGAACTATTTCATCCGGTTTGCCATCAACATATATTTTATAAACAATCAAAGGATTCACATTGAATGAATTTGGAATTGAACGTGATGTGAAGGTGAATCCGCCTTCGACTTTTTTGAAGAACAATCCAAATTCCAAACCCTGCTTCCTGCATTCTTCTTTAAGCATTTCCTTTAATGTGTCAACCGGTACTGATTTAGTAGTTTCGACAATAAGGTTTGACTGCCTCGATACAGCACTCATGCCTGCCTGCTTTCTCCCATGTCCGTTTGATACAGGGAAATTTTCTACCGGTGAGCGTGACATTAAAAAGTTTTTGAATACTCCGTTTTCAACGCACTCAATTTTTTGGGCTGGAACTCCTTCGTCATCAAACTTATAATAGCCGGAAAGGGGAAAATGATTCAAATAATTAATTGTCGGGTCGAAAATAACACTTAAGAAATCAGGTAAAATTTTTGTGTTAATAAAGTTTTTGAATGTCTGCGAATTATCAGGGTCTTTAAGCCGATGACCTTCTACTCTATGTCCGAATATTTCATGAAAGAATACACCTGCGGCTTCGCCGGACAAAATAGCAGGGCCTGTATAAGTGTTCATCACGGACGCTGTTTTGAGTTCTGAAAGAGTTTTTACAAGCTGTCTTGCTCCATTCAGCATGGTATTTTCGTCAGGCAGACTATCGGGGCTAAAGGCAAAATATACTTTGTATAATGGCAGTGCCATACCGTCATCGGCTTTTGTTGATGCTGTCAATATCACATTTGCTCTCATTTCCGACTGTGTTATGGATGAACCTTCCGAATTAATAAAGTATTTCATAACATTGCTGATTGTCAGGTAGGTTTTATTTTTAAATAGCCATTTTTCGGAAGAAAGTATTTCCGATATTTTTCTTAATCTCTCCTCCCACAATTTTTTATTTATGTTTAGTTTTTTTGGTTCCTCAGAATAGATGTAAGGTTTTTCCTTTGTGAAATCGGCAGACGTGTCTTCTTCCTGCACTTTAATAGTTGTATTTGTCAGCACTCTTTCATAACTCTCGATTGCTTTTTTATAGTGCTGGTCTGTTGCAAACCATATAGCATTTCTAAGGGCTGTCTCATTATCATCCAAAGGCAGGTCATAAGCGTTTCTTTGCGAGCCCATGTTGAAGGCTTCACCTCTGACAATATGTGTATTGTCAAATTTGTAGCTGCCTACTCTTAAATCTATATCCAATGTCCTTGATTTATCATCGGAATTTTTCAGAATTTTTCCATTCACAGCTTCAATTCTTAGAACGTTTGAATCATAAATATAGTAGGATAAATAATAAGGCGGAAGTTGTTGTTCTTTCAATCCTTCCATTGTTCTTGTTAGCTCTTTCCGAGCTGCATCGAGAATAATTGAATTAGTTTCAGAATAAATTAATTTAGGAATTAAAAATAAAATGTATAATGTGATAATAAATTTTGTTAATCTCATAAATTTCCCGGTTTTATTAGAATAAATCTGAACATCAAAGTCTTTTATAACGGAAAAACTGTTTTTATATTGCCATTTTACCATTTTACAGTAATCAACTAAATATTTATAAACCCTGCATTGATGAATTTACTTCGGATTGCTTCGAATGTGTTCATCAAAGAATAGTATCAACCGGAAGAAAAGTTGCTAAGGAGAAGTATGGCGATTCAAGGTATTATTTTAATAAAATGCAATAAAACCTTTTTGAATTCCTTCTTTAAAAAAAGAATGACAATCAGCAGGAAATTATTTCACGGCACTTTCTGCATTGGTTCTGAGCTGCTTAATGTTTGACACGACATCACCTTCGAATATACCGGAGCCGCACACAATCATATTTGCACCTGCAGAAACAATGTCGGCAACATTGTCTATTTTTATACCTCCGTCAACTTCGATATCAATATTTTCAAGTTTATTTTTGTCAAGATAATTAGCAAGTTTTTCACATTTTTTTAAAGTGGATTTTATAAATTTCTGTCCTCCGAATCCGGGATTGACAGACATCAACAAAATAAAATCGCAATACTCAGCCGCATCAAAAGCATAATCCAGAGGTGTTAACGGATTGAGAGCTATGCCTGCATTTATTTTATGGCTCTTTATCAACGATAAAGTTCGGTGCAAATGTTTCTGACATTCAACGTGCACGGAAATATAATCAGCCCCGGCGTTAACAAATTCATCAATATATTTTTCAGGCTTTTCAATCATCAGGTGACAGTTCAGTGGGAGTTTGGTAATCGGCTTTATTGCCCTTACAACAAGAGGCCCTATTGTGATATTCGGAACAAAGTGCCCGTCCATTATATCGCAGTGTAATAGGTCTGCACCGCCTTTTTCACATTTTTTAATGTCATTAGCTAAATTAGCAAAGTTTGCCGATAGCAGAGAAGGTGCAATTTTTATTTGTCTTTTCATATTCAATACATATTATTTTACGAATTAATGTCCTAAACAGGTTTTACCCTGTAAATTGTTTTACTTTTCGATTTCTTCTTTTTCTTTTTTCCAGTTTGTTCCCTCGCGGCTTTTCTTAATTCATCGAGCCTTGCGTCAACCTTTCCGAATATTGTATTAGGGGGATATGTGCCATCTTCTTTCATTTCACCTGCAGGCAAACCCAATAGTAAGTCAATTCCATCCTCTATTTTTTCTATGGAGTATAGGTGAAACCTCCCTGCTTTAACTGTATCAATTATATCCTGTCCAAGCATCAGGTCGCTAACGTTTTGTACAGGTATAATAACCCCCTGGCTGCCTGTCAAACCGCGTTCTTTACATATTTCAAAGAAGCCTGTAATTTTTTCATTTACTCCGCCAATGGGCTGCATATCTCCTTTTTGGTTAACCGAGCCGGTTATTGCTAACGATTGCTTAATCGGGATTCTGCTGATTGCCGAAAGAAGGGCATATATCTCAGCCGCAGTGGCACTATCTCCGTCAATACCGCCATAGTTTTGTTCAAATGCAATCGAGGCAGATAGATTCAGAGGTTTATTCTGTGCGAACCTGTCCCGGAAAATTCCCGAAAGGATCAAAACACCTTTGTTATGTATTGAGCCGCTGAGGTCTGCCTCCCGTTCAATATTAATTATCCCCTGGTTGCCTACACTTATTGAAGCTGTGATTCTTGACGGCTTGCCGAATGAAACCATCCCCGTGTCTATGATTGTTAATCCGTTTATCTGTCCGACTCTTTCACCATCTGTGTCTATCAGTGTACTGCCATCGAGAATGTAGAATTTATATTTATCGTCGAGCAGGTCGTTTCTCTTGCGTCTCCATTCAATAGCTTTTTCAACATCAACTCTGTTGATATATTTTTCCTTGCTGTTGCGGTCATAAAATGCCGCTTCCCGTAAAATATCGGCTACGTCAGAGAATTTAAGTGTAATTCTTTTTTGTGAACCCGCGTGTTCAGCCGCCCATTCTGCAATAGCCGCTACACCATCGGGTGTGCAGTGGGGGAGTTTGTCTTCGATGCAAATCTTACTGATGAATCTTGCAAGATTGTTAATCATTTCATCTGTTTTTTCGGTTTCATAATCGAACTGTGCATTTACCTTAAAAATTTTCTTAAATCCTTTTTCGTTCTCATAGAGATAAGAATATAATGATAGTCCTCCGATAAGAATCACCTTCACATTGACTTCAAAAGGCTCCGGCTTTAAATGCAGCTGAGAAAGCTGAAAAAAAGATTCGTAGGGCTGAATTTCTAATGTATCATCAATAAGTACGCGTCTTAAAGCCACCCACACTCCTGCTTCGTTGAAAGCATCTAAGGCATTCATCAGAATATACCCCTGGTCAGCTTTTAAAATCGAACCGGCTTTAATTTTTGTGAAATCTGTTTTCCAGTACCCGCTCGAATCATAAGATCGCTCTATTGTGCCGAATAGATTTGTGTAAGTTGGCGACCTTTCAATTATTACGGGGGCGCTGTCTGTGTTGGAATTGTCGAGTATTACATTAACTGAAAACAGTTTAAATTTATCAATATCCTTTTCTGTTTCATCCGTTGAGGCTAACTGAGGCTGAGTCTCCATTTGTACAAAGAAATGAACATTTTCCATTATGAATTTCTTTACTTCTTCAATGTAAATACTAACTTTCTCATTTGGGAATCTGTCCTTCATTGTATTAAAAATTGTTTCAATCTCGATTTTTGCGGCAGCTTTATCGTTATCAATCAAAGCCTGCCTCATGTCGAGAACAAGCTTCATCCCCGAACGTGAAAGGTCGTAAAGCTCAGAATGAAGTCTTTTGTAATTATTGTGAAAAGCTTGTGCCTGTTTCTTTGTGATTTTTCCTTCGGTTGCTTTTGCATCCACTTCGTCAATCTGAACTGCATCTCCTTCAACAACAGGGAATATTTCCACCTGGCTGACACCCTGTTCATTTTCGATTTGCCCTCTGACAAAATCGTTCTTTCGTATTCTTTCATCGAAATCATGTAATATGTCCCGTTCTTTCCGTTGGAAATGGTCAAGAATTTTTTTTCTGGATTGCTGGTATCTCTCTTCCTCGAAAAGTTTAGGCAGTCTTTGACGCAGAAAAGATATCGCATCGGACATTGATTTTGACAGTTCTTTGCCTTTTCCTGCGGATAATTTTATCAATCTCGGTGAATCAGGGTCCTCAAAATTATTAACATAACAATAATCGAAAAGCTCCGGTTTATGTGAAGTTACTTCCTCCAGTATTTTCTTAACGGTATATGAGCGTCCTGTGCCTGAAATTCCGGTAACAAAGATATTGTAGCCTTTTGAAAATAGTTCTGCACCAAGTCTGATGGCTTCTACAGCTCTCGGCTGTCCTACGATTTTATCGAGAGGCTTAAGTTCTCCCGTTGTTTTGAACTTAAACATAGATTCCGGGCAAGACCAGCGAAGCTGTTTATAATTAAGCTCCTGATATTTACTGTTATTTAATTTATTTGCTTTTGCCCCTTTTCCCACCCTTGACTGAGTGACAGATGTTTTTTTTACCATACCGAATAACCTTTCAATTTCAATTTTGGAATTTATTAAGATTCAATATCAGAAAATTATAATATAAATTCAGAATAGCAAAGAAATAAATTTAAAAGTGTAATAATTTTCGGGAAATATCACTTGATTAGCCACTATCTTCAGATAGTGGAGGTTTATGAACGTATAGCTTCGACTTTAGTCACGTACTCATTCTGGGTTAAATCCCGATTTATGATGATGAACAATCACCACTATTTAAAAGTAGGGGTTATTCATTTACAAATTAGACAAAAAAAAAGGCAGACAAAGAAAATGACTGCCCTTTTTAAAGCTTATTTTATTTTACTTAACAAACTGCTTTGCATAGTAATTAGCAGTAAGTTTTTCACCGGTTGCTTTTTCAATCATATCGTTCCATTGGTACTTTGCACCGGGTTTGAAAACGTTTTCAATTAAGAATTTTCCAACCTCGGGTTTGTTTACGAAACTAACTTTCTCATTATTTTTTGCTTTTAGAACTTTATTTTCGATTGTGAAATAAAGCTGTGAAGCGAGAAGTTCGCCAAGATGATAATTATGATAATAGCATGGAGAAGTTGCAATATGAGTTTTGGTTGCCCAATCGGGTTCAATCCTGTCTTTTGGCTTTTTGAGCATCTGATATTTTTCAACGAGTGTCCACCATAAAGCATTGAGGTCCTGGTCGGGGTTTTCATACATGCTCTTTTCGAAACGGTACATAACTTGTGACCAGCGGCTGAATACAAGCTGTTGAAGCCTTAAGGTTTTGAAACAAGCATCTGCAATTTTTTCTTTCTCTTCAGGTTTAATAATAATTACTTCCTGCATCCATGCCGGGTCGGATGCCAACCTGCCGAACATCATAGCAATTGCTTCGGTTGTAAATATATGTGCAGGAGATTTTATAATCCAGGGTAATTCCTTGTCGAGATGTTTTTCGTACAATGCATGTCCAAATTCGTGGAGCATGGTTTCCATCCATCTTGAATTTGGCTTGATATTGCAGAGAACCCGAATGTCGTGGGCATCTCTGTCAATGTCTATGCAGTATGCATGCTGATTCTTTTTCGGTTTTTCATATAAGTCACTATTTGCAACCATATCACTGATAGGTAAATCTAATCCCTGATAGAATCCCTCTGCCGTTTTGGCTATATCAATGTTTTTGTAATATGTGTCTAAATCAACGTCATAAATTTTCGGTGCCTCCTGGAAAAACCTGTTCTGGTAATGCCAGGGCATCATTTCTTCGGTTTTAATGTTGCAACCTACTGCAAGTATTGAATCCATTTTTGCTTTCTCGGATTTGAAAGTGTCTTTTGTAAGAACATCAAGTTCGTCGAATAACTTGCTTATTTCATCCGGGTCTTGTTCGCTAAGCCTCAAGCTCATATCGTGAAAATTTTTAAAACCTAATTCTTTAGCCGCTTCATTTCTCATCTTAACAAGTTTTATTATATCTTCTGCAACCACAGGCCCCAGCTTCTTTTGTGCAGTCCATACCTGCTCGAGATATTTTGAATCTTTTGATGTTTTGAGGGCTTCTTCCACTTCATTATCTGTCATTTCTTTTTTGCCGACTTTTGCACGGAAGTTATTATACTTCTGTGAAATTTCGGTTTGGAGCTTTGTCATTGCATTCAGCTTAGCAGTGTCAATCTGCATTCCGAGAAGTGTATTGTATGTTACCTGTAATTCTCTCGCTTTTAGCATGTCCTGGATTAATCCCGATTCTTTGAATTTCTTGATTTTTGCAAAATTTTCCTTATTGGAAAGAATTGAATTTAGTTCCATTTCATATTTGGCACTTTTATCCCAATCGGCAGGCTCTCCGCTGATTGATGCTTCAAAGTAAGCAAGCGACATGTTTTTATAGGCAGGCTTAACTACGCTAAGCAATGAATCAATGAATTTTGAATATTCTGCTTCCATCTTTTTTACTTCCTCCGTATTTGCTGTTTCTCCCTGTTTCCCACAGGCAGAAATTAATACCACAATAATAATAATTGAAAAAATTAGTAACATACTTCTTTTCATGTTAATCCTCAGTAAAATGAATAAAAATTTATGAGAAAAAAAATTTCGATTGAATGTTTATCTGTATTGCCTTAAAAATTCTAACCTGTCTTGTAATTTTGCAATAGGGACCTCAAGTTTGTCTTTGCCAAGAATTGCTTCCTCCTGCGACTGGAACACAAGATGGTAATCCTTACTCATAACGATTGCTTCTTCGGGACATACCTCTTCGCAGAAACCACAGAAAATACATCGGAGCATATTTATTTCAAACTTGACGGGGTAGCGTTCCTTATCTTTTTCGGTTTCACTGGCATGTACTTCGATTGCAAGTGCGGGACATACCCTCGAGCATAATCCACATGCGACGCATCTCTCGCCTGTCTCATCTTTGACAAGCACAGGCCTGCCGCGGTATGAACCTTCGGGTTCCCATACTTCTTCGGGATATTGTCTTGTGAACTTTGGCTTAAATACCTGGTTTAATGTTAATCCGAGACCTCTGGCTATTTCCGGAATATACATCCTTTCCCAGAAATTCATCCTTTCGGCTTCTGTATTTTTTGTAATATTCATATTTTTATCCGATTTCTTATTTCATAATTCAAGAGATTATCATCAATACAATTCCTGTAATCACGATATTCAATAAGGCTAATGGAAGCATGACTTTCCAGCCGAGATTCATCAATTGGTCATACCTGAATCTGGGGACTGTCCAACGCACCCAAATGAAAAATATTGCAATTAAAATTATTTTCAAAAGGAATGAGGAGAACTGAGCCAAAGCAAGCCATATAGAGCCTTCCGTCAATCCCAGCCAACCCGCAGGAAATGGCAATTGCCAGCCTCCAAGAAATAATAATGTAATTAATGCAGCCGATGTTGCCATATTTCCATACTCGGCAAGGAAGAACATTCCGAACTTCATTCCGGAATATTCAGTATTAAAACCACCGACAAGTTCAGGTTCTGCTTCGGGTAAATCGAATGGAGCCCTGTTTGTTTCGGCAAATGCTGAAACCAAAAATATTAAAAATCCTAATGGTTGAAAAATAATATTCCACTTCCATCCCGATTGATTCAATACAATGGTGTTCAGGCTTAATGCGTTTGTCCAAGAGTCGTTTTGTGATGTTGTGAAATAATTTGATACCAGCAGCACACCAATTACGGATAGTCCCATAGAAAGCTCATACGAAATCATCTGTGCTGATGAGCGCAATCCGCCCAGCAAAGAGTATTTATTATTTGAAGACCATCCGGCAAGTGTAATTCCATAAACTCCGACTGAAGTCATAGCAAGTATAAATAAAAAGCCAATATTTACGTTGGGGGCTATTCCAAAATATATTTTTCTTGCCGTATCGCCTGTGCCGATTGTGAAATAATTTGCAAGCGGAATAACCGAAAATACCGCTATCGTAACTCCAAGAGAAATAATCGGGGCTATCCTGTGGAACCGCTTATTTGCTGCTTTAGGCACCAGGTCTTCCTTCAGGAATAATTTAAATACATCTGCAAAAGGCTGTAACAGTCCGAAGGGACCAACACGGTTAGGCCCGTAACGATTTTGTATCAAAGCCGAAATTCTTCTTTCAAAGTAAACTAATGTCGCTGCTGCAAGCATTATCATTGTCAAAATAAATACTGCTTTTATCAGCGTTTCAATCAATATCCATACAAGTTCAGACATAAATATATTTAATTTTCTTTCACATATTTTTAAATTAATTCGGTTTCATAACATGAGATTCATAATTAACAACTTTCGGGTCGGGCTGGACAGCTTTCCCTAAAGTTAATCCCTGATACTCGATAAGTTTTTCATAGCTCATACCTGCAAAGGATGGAATTTTTTCGGTGATTTCCTTAAAAACATCCTTAGCTGATTTAAAGTTCCATTTTACAGCAAATTGTTCGGCTAATTTTGTCAGAATTTTCCAGTGAGGCAGTGTGTTTCTTAATTTATGCTGTGTCCATCTGTCATTTGATGCACCAAACTTATCGAGACGGCTCATTTTCATTCCCATGAATCTCATATTTTCTGCTGTAACTAATGCCGGGGATAAATGCTGAACTCTTTTATCAATGTTCAGATATGTACCCTCGATTTCAGCATAAGTTGATGCGGCAAAAACAATATCGGCTTTACTTGTAAGAGGAGTATGATTATAAGCATGAACGATGATTAATTCCAAATCATCGAGCTCATCCAGAATAGGCCTGAAATCAACAATCCGGTCGGTAATAATATAAAGAGCCTTGATATTTTTATACCTCATTTTTTCCGGCAGATTTTGAACATTAACTCCGTCTTTACCGGGGACAATTCCAACTTCGACTGCACCAAAATGATTGGGCTTGCTATCGCTCACTTTAAGAAAATCATCTTTGAATGATTCGTCAATATCCCTGAATAAATCAATGTTGCCCGAATTAAAAACTTCTTTTGCAAATTTTGACAAAACGTAATTATCTTCATTGGTTGCCCTGCCGGAGCCGATGAACATAATTTCTTCCGGTTTAAATTTTTTCAGTGATTCTTCTGCTTTGGCAAAAGCTTCGTCCCAGGAGCAAGGAATGAGTTCGTCCTTCCAGCGAATCATTGGCTCTGTAACCCTGTTTTCATTTACAAATTTATATTGAGTCAGCCTGCCGTAATCACACATCCAGTATTTATTGACATAAGGATTTGTTCTTGGTTCAATGCGGAGGATTTCATTATTCCTGACACCAAGTTTAATATTACAACCCCTGGCACATCCCGGGCATATCGAGTCATTGAAGCTCATGTCCCAAACCCTGGCTTTAAATCGGAAATCTTTGCTCGTCAATGCACCGACAGGGCAAATATCTATTACATTCATTGAATATTGATTATCGAATTGTGTCCCTTCAAATAATTCGATTTTTACATGGTCTCCGCGGTTTACAAAGGTCAATACGTCTTGCTTTGCGACTTCCTGTGCAAACCTGATACATCGGGAACATTTGATACATCTTTCGGCATCGAAAACGACTGACGGCCCCCATGATTGCCGCTTTGGTGCATGCACCTTTTCTTCTTCAAACCTGCTTTCACCTGTTGAATGTTTATATCCGTATTCCTGGAGTTTGCATTGTCCCGCTTCGTCGCAAATAGGGCAGTCGAGAGGGTGATTTATTAACAGAAATTCCATAACGGCTTCTTGTGCCTTAACGACATTATCTTTCTTTGTGTTTATATGCATTCCTTCTGCTATTGTGGTAGCACATGCTATTTGCAGTTTCGGGAAATATGAAATTACAGGATTGCCCTCGTTATCCATTTGTATGGAGCCGTCCGGCATTCTCTTGGGCATACCGATTTCGACAAGGCACATACGGCAGTTGCCGGACACGGAAAGTTCGGGATGCCAGCAGAAATGTGTGATTTGAAATCCGTTTTGGTATGCCGCTTCGATTACTGTTTTACCTGCGGCGGCTTCAATTTTCTGACCATCTAATACTATACCTGGCACTTATTCCGAATCTCCTTTCACTTGCTTCTGCTTCCTTTGAATCATCTTCAATGTATAACTAATACAAAAAGTAAATTAAAATCAATTTTCATCTTAATATAATCTTCCAAATTACAAATTTTTTATTTTATAAAGAAGATTTAGGCAATGATTGGCATATTATTTAATCGTATGTTTTGAGTTAAATAGTTCAATCTTTGTTGCTTATTGAATATTGTAAATTGAGGTTATTCCCCTTCCAACTCTGCTTCTGCCATACGCCAGATTTTCTGGCAGGGGAATGCGTTCTGATAGAGTGGTTTTCCGATTATTACCGAGTCAATACCAATCTTTTCATAATTCTGTAAGTGCCAGAGCTGTTGGGGATTTTTCACCATTCCGAAGACTGTGATTTTAATTCTTTCAGGGTCGCTTATTCTTTTGAGCAGGTTAATATCCACTCCTTCCATGGAGTCGAACCTTGCTTCATCACGGATAATTATGCGTGTGGCTCCCAGTTCTTTCAGGTAATTGACATAGTCAGTATCACCGATGTTAAATTCACTGTTCCAGAACCTGATTTTTCCGTCGAGTGAATTTATTAGAAAAGCTATTCTGGATGGAGTATAATCCCTCAGCAGTTCCTTCACACCATCCGGATTGCGGTATGCCAGTTCAAACATTATGACTCGGTATATGCCGCTATCTAATACTCTCCTGCATTCTTCGGAGCTTTTAAATTCAGTAAGTATTTGCACAGGAATATCAACTGATTTTGCTATGGATAATATTAGTTCGAGATTACTTTCATTTTTGCCGCCGAAAAGGACGTCCAAATCTGTAATATGAATTGTTTTTGCGTTTTCCCTTCTCAGCAATTTGCATAACTTTTCAGGCTGGCCGGAATACTGAATATAAGTCTGCTCGGTTCCTTCTTCTCCCTGAACAAAGAAAGTGCATTTACCATTATGAAGAGCTAATGAAGGAATAACAAGGAGCATAATTAACTCATAGCATGTTTTAAAGCAGATTTAATCAACTGTTCTGCTGTGAGCTTATCCGTGCTTAAATCATTCAATGCGGATTTAATTGCTTTATCTGCATTGAGCCTTGAATAACCTAATGTACCAAGTGCAGACAAGGCTTCCTGAACGATGAGGCTGTATTTGAGCTGAACATCTGAGATTTCGGAAGGAATAATTTTTGTTATTTTATCCCTTAGTTCAAGCAAGAGTCTTTCCGCTGTTTTTTTGCCGACACCGGGTAGTTTCTGCAAAGAATGGAGATTGCCTGATATAACAATGGACTGTAAATCATCAACTGTAACTGAGGATAATATGCCGAGAGCAATCTTAGGCCCTATTCCTGAAATTGAGGTAAGTAATTTGAAGGTTTCCCTTTCAGCTTCGGATGCGAAAGCATATAAATTGAGAGAATCTTCCTTTGGAATCAACAACGTAATCACTTTAACATTTTTACCAACCTCAGGAAGGGATTCCGATGTGTTGACAGAAACAAAAGCGAGGTAACCCACTCCACCGCAGTCAATAATTATTTCTGTTGACGACTTATTTACTAATGTTCCGTTTAATTGTCCTATCATAATTCTAATGTTTTGAATTTTGTCATTCTGAACTTGGTTCGATAACTAATTTGATTTATAAAACTCCGTGTCTGGAGTTATTCCTGCACGGATAAATGGATGCTGAAATAAATTCAGCATGACAATTTATAAATTTATCACTCTTTCACAATTTTCTGAATTATCCTCTGTGAACCGAACTTCACAGTTAGATAATAAACACCTGCGGGTAAAGATTGTATATTAATTTCTTTTGTCAGTTCATTGCCCTCTTCTTCTGTTTTGAACGACCAAACCTCGATGCCTATCAAATTAGTCAATGTCATCTCGATTGAAGACGGTATTTGCAAAAATATTTTCACATTATACAATCCGGCACCTGGATTCGGTTGAATTGTTACTGAATGAGTTGAATAATTAATTTCATCAACACCAACAATTACATCAATTGAATCTGATTCATTTGTACAACTGTCAGTGTCAAACACAACAACTTTATAAACACCTGCTGATGTTATTTTATAGCTTTGCTGAGTTGCCCCCGTTATCTTGTTACCATTGAGATACCATTGATAACCAGCCGATTCGCTGGCTGTTAATGTGTTTCGGTATCTTGAAATAGTAGGTTTAGCCGGAGAAATTTCAACCAGAAATTCTGCATAAGCCGGGCAGCCTCCTGCCGTTGTTCCAGTAACTGAATATAGTCCGGGATTGGTCACCGTGATTTTTCTTGTTGTTTCGCCTGTTGACCATAAATAAGACTGAAAACCAAGAGAAGCACTTAACTGAACTGAATCACCAAAACACATTGGGTGTTTCCCGACAGGAGTAATATTAAGATTATTAACTGTCTTGACTAAGACATCAATTGCTTTTGATTTTGCCTTGCATCCACTTGGGTCATTTATTAAAACGGAATAAGTGCCTGATTGTTTAATTGTTATTCGTTTTGATGTTTCACCATTAGACCAAATATAATCGGAGAAACCATTTGCAATCTCTAAAATGACACTGTCACCATCGCAAAATGATGTTTCACCAATCACATTAACCTGCGGTTGAGGAAGGTTGCAGTCCATCAAATCTGCTTCCCATATACCTCTGCCGAATGTTGCGGCTCTAAGTTTATTGGCTGAATATTGAATTTCAAGTTCCTGAACTATCACATTGGGTAATCCGATGCCAAAAGGTTCCCAATAACTTGAACCATAATCAGAATAAAACACACCTATATCAGTGCCTACATATAGCCTGTCAGGAGAACCATTTTGATAGACAACACAATTTACTGGAACATTAGGAAGGTTCCCGGATATATTTTTCCATGTTGCTCCATCATATTCAAACACTTTATTTCCTGAAGAGTAATTCGATTTAGTAATCCAAACTCTGTTGGGATTAGCTGGGTCAACTGCAATATAGGATATTGGACCGCCTGAATATATTTTTTTTGTCCAGTTTTTGCCACCATCTTTTGTAACATGTAAATCACCAATTGAAGCAGCATATAATGTGTTAGTATCAGAAGGAGCAATTGCCAGAGAGAAAAGATTTTGATTGCCGCCGAAATTTGAAATTTTTTGGTGCCCGGTGCCATAATTTGTTAGTCTCCAGACATCATTATAACCTGCATAAAGTACTGAAGTGTTGACAGGATTAATTATAAATGGCGTTATCCAATCACCTTTATCATCTGTTTCGGCTTCTCCAATCATATGAGAGAAGTAATCTCCTCCGTTTGCCGAACGTTTTAATTCACCATTAGGATTTGAAGCATACATCCTGTTCTCATTGGTTGGGTCAATTGCTGCTTCCATTCCATCCCCGGCATAAACACCCATCCATCCGTCATTTTTAAACCTGCGTGTGCCGTTGTCTTGTGAACCTGCTATAATTAAATTAGGATTAGTAACAGAACATCCAAGCCGATAAAACTGTGAAATGGATAATCCGTCAGACAGGTTTGTCCAGTTAAAACCGCCGTCTGTGGATTTATCAATACCGCCGTCATGTGCTGCAAAAAGGACATTCGAACTATTTGCGAAAACGAGGTCATGCTGGTCTGCATGAATAAACGGTTTTTGATAACCTCCATACCAGTGAGTCGTTAATGTAAAAGTTTGGCCTCCATTCTGAGATTTCCAAACATTTACACCTCCGACATAAACTTCGTATGGATTATTTGGTGATACGGTGATGCACAGGTCGTATTCTCCCTGTCCATATGACGACTCGTAATGGTCATTAGGCCCTCCGTCCTGCCATCCGAGAATATTTTTGGCAGTCTCCCTATTTGATACAATGTCCCAGTTTTCACCTCCGTCAACTGAAACAGATAATTGCTTAAATCCTCTGTCTAATGATGCAACAACAGCATAAACAAAAAGAGGTTCGAATCGGGTAACAGCTAAAGCAACTCTTAGCGAACCCTGGTATGTCTGTACAATTTTCCATGTATCTCCGTTATCGCTCGATTTATAAATATAATTGTTTCCCGACCAGGATTTTGTAGAAGAATAAACAATATTTGGATTACCAGGCATAAATTCCATATCTATGAAAAACTTTCCTCCTTCTTTAAGTCCCCATGAATTGCCGCCATCGGTTGATTTGTAAATACCTTTGTTTGTACCGGCAATAACAATATTAGGATTATCGGGATGTACGAGTACTCGGTTAACATTATTCAAATTGTCAAGTGAATATTTAAGGTTAGTAACTTCCCAATTGGTTCCGCCATTGGTTGTTTTTATCAGTCCTATTGAATAATAAGCGGAATATGATGGTTCGCAGTCACCGGTGGCAACATATACTATATTCGGATTTCTTTCAGCTATTGCAATATCTGAGACTCCAATGGATAAGAACTGTGTGAATGGGGGAGACCACCAATTCTTTCCCCCGTCAACTGATTTCCATACACCCCCCGCTGCCGCACCTGCCCAAATAATATTATCGTTATCAGGTTGAAATCTGATTCTGTTTATTCTTCCTATTCCCTGGTTACGTGTATTACCAACTGAAGAGGGATTCAGGATTGGCCCCAATAATTTCCATTCCTCAGTTGCCTGAATTGTATTATTATTTTTCTTTCCCTGAAATTTCTGCCACTCCTGAAGAATTTTTGTTGCATCGGGAAATTCACCGGTCGGATAAACTCGTCTTTCCCAGAATGATTCCCAACGTTTAAAGTTCTTCCATCCTTTTCTTTCGGATTCAGGAATTTGTTCCCAGTAGCTGTTCATAGCTTTCTGTATCTCGTAGAAATTAGGGTTTGCTGATTTTTCTATTTCCAGAATGTATTTCTGCTGGCCGAATGAAATTCCATTTATAAAACTAATAAGTATGATTATTAGAGATGTTCTTAATAAAATATTTGTTGTTTTCATAAAGAGTCCGTTAAACATTAATCAATCTATAATTATGACGTATAATTAAATTAAGTATTTATTAATTAGCTTATTCCTTTATTAACTTTTTATTGAATAACTTTTCTCCAAGTTTCAGTTTAACAAAATAAATACCCGCAGGATATTTACTCAAATCAATAGTCTGGCGATAGATTCCGCTCATATCAATATCATCAATTGCGAATAATTTCACACCCTGGATATTTGTAATTTCAATTGATGCCCGATTATAATTTCCATTGTTAATTATCAAATTGAAGCTGCCTCTTGTCGGATTTGGCCGGAGCATAAAAATTTCGCAGTCAGGATTATCATTAACACCAAGAATCACATCAATAGGGTCAGAGTCAGTCCGGCAATCGTTCTCATTAAATACTTTAACAGTATATCTGCCTTCTTGTTTTGCCTCATAAGCCTGATGAGTGGCTTTAAAAATTAGTGTATCATTTCTATACCACTGATATTTGAATGCTAATGATGATGTTAGTACATTTCCTTCCCTTGTTATTGTTGGTTTTGGAGGTGCGGGATTTACAATCACTTCTACGGGTGTGGATGTGTTTTTACACCCATATTGCGTAGTTCCGGTAACAGTGTATGAACCAGATTCCTTAACTATAATTGACCTGCTTGATTGTCCGTTTGACCAATTCCAGGAAGTAAAGGTAATGAAGGGATTACCCTGAAGAGTAACGCTGTCGCCTTCACAGAATGTTGTGTTGCCCGTAACTTTAACAGATATATTTGGAATTACATGAACAATAATTTCAACAGGTTCAGACGTATATATGCAATTGGCTGTATCGGTAACAGTTACCGAATATGTTCCTTCTGTTTTAACCCAAATACTATTAGTAGTCTGCCCTGATGACCAATTGTATGATTTATATATGGCAGGAACTTCCAGCTTAACACTGTCCCCCTGGCAAATATCTTTTTTTGCATAAATTATATTAGGTATAGGAGAATTACATTCAATAAGGTCATTTTCCCAAAGTCCCCTGCCATAAGTTGCCGCTCTGATTTTCTTGGAAGCATAATGTATATCAATTTCGCTAATCACAACATTTGGTAAGCCGTTATTAAACAATTGCCAATCTGTAAGCCTGTTATCGCGATAAAATACACCTACATCGGTACCTATGTAAATCCTATCGGGAGAATTATTCTGATAGATAATACAGTTAGCCGGTACGTTCGGCAATGAACCTGAAATATTAGAAAAGTTATTCCCATCGAGCATATAAACTTTTGCACTGTCAGTATAACCTGACGAAGTAAACCAAATCTTATCGGGATTATTCGGAGCAACCGCAATACTTGTTATAATACCGCCAGTAATTACCTGGGTCCATGTTTGTCCTCCATTATCTGATTTCCAAATTCCACCCTGCTTTGAAACATATATAATATTTGAGTTCGATGGTGCAACGGCAATTGACCAGATAATATTATTTGTGGGCATAAGACCGAGACGGCTCCAAGTCAATCCCCGATTTGTTGATTTCCAAACATTTTGAAAGCCGGCATATAATATAGAAGGGAACTTAGGGTCAATAACAAATGGGGTTACCCATCCCGTCTGTTCATTAGTAGTAGTCCGGCTAAGCATTGGGTTAAACGAATTGCCTCCATTTGTTGACTTCCTGAAATCGCCATAATACAAAGATGTGTAAACAATATCATAGTTTGACGGGTCAACGAGACATTCCATTCCGTCACCGCCAAGCACGTTTTTCCATTCCTTAGCGAGTAACCTGTGAGTGCCGTTGTCTTGTGTGCCTCCGTAAACGATTCCTTCGGATGAAGGCGCGGAGCTTATTCTATAAAATTCTGTAACCTGTAATCCATTATTTATTTCTGCCCAGGCAAGTCCTCCGTTTGTAGATTTGCTTATTCCTCCGTCATTAGCAGAATAAAGTACACCGGATGGTGAAAATGCGATTTCGTGCTGGTCTGCATGTATCCAGGGAACAATATGTTGTCCTGTCCACTCGGCATTTAAAGCCCAATTTGTACCACCATCTGTCGTTTTCCATATATTAACACCGCCGATATAGACTTCATTTGCATTTGTCTTCGACACTCCAATTGCAAGGTCATAATGTCCCTGGCCTCCGTTTCCCGTTCCTGCCCAATTTTCATGTAAATAGTTTGGTGATGTATTCCTTTGAGCCATAATACTCCAGTTTGCTCCTCCATCAGTTGATTTTATAACAGAATGAAATCCCATGTCGGAAGCTGTGCTTAATGCATAAATGTAATTCGGGTTTGCCGGAGTTACCGCAACTGCCATTCTAATAACATCGTTGGTTGAGAAAGAATAATTATAACTGTATTGCCCCGCAATTAAATCAATTTTTAATACAGCATAAAGCTGCTGATTATTTTGACCGGTTACAACACCTGAACCATAAATTATATTTGGATTGTCGGGTTTGAATTCCAAATCCCTGATATAAGCATTAATCATTTGAAACCAGTTTACACCTCCGTCATAAGTTGCGTATAATCCGCTTGTCGTTGCGGCAAAGACTGTATCAGGTTTAGCCGGATGTACAATAATTCTGTTTATAATTAAACCATCGGCAATTTGTCTCTGAAGGCCTGTGGCAGCCCAAGTTGTTCCTCCGTCCGTTGTTTTCAGAACACCGATGCTGTAGCAAGTGCTTCCGCTTAAAGAGCCGTCTGCATCACCCGTAGCGACATAGACAATATTCGGATTAGATGTTGAAACAGCAATATCAGTAATCCCGATTGACATAAATTCGGTAAAGGGATAAGTGAACCACGATGTACCTTCGTTTGTTGATTTCCAGACACCTCCATAAGCCGCGCCAGCCCAAAGTATGTTTGGATTTGTCGGGTCGAAGGTAATGCAATTCATTCTACCTATACCAACACCCTGCGGATTCTGCGGACTACTTTTAATGGGTGGGGAAGAAGGCCCTAAAAATTTCCATTGATTTGATGCCAATATACTGTTCTGCTTTTGATTATTTTTAGCCATGTAATGGTTCCAGCTTTGGTATATTTTAACCATGTCGGGTGGCTTTGCAGTTGAATCAAGTCTTTGTTCCCAGAAATATTCCCACCTTTTGAATATTTTCCAGCCGCTCCCTTTTGTTGGTGTTTTATCTTTCCAATATTCGTTGAAAGATTTTTGGATTTCAAAGAAATTATTTTTATTTGCAGGTTCAACGGCAGTGTACCATGACTTCTGAGTAACCTGAGAAACGGCATCAGAAGCCGAAAAAATAACAAATACTATAAAACTTAATATCAAAGAAATTCTTGTAATTAGCTTCATCTTATCAGTCTCCTTTTTATATCAATAACATTGATATTATATATATTGCAAACTTACAATTTATATAATATTAGATTATTAAACAAAAATATTGAAGAACAAAATTTATAGCATAATTTTTGATTTACTTTAAGCGGTTAATTAATAAAAAGGTATGCTTTGGATAAAAATATTTCAGCGTGTATAATTGCAAAGAATGAAGAAAAACATCTCTCTGAATGTCTTGATTCTATTGTTTCTTATGTTGATGAAATAATAGTTGTAGATACAGGTTCTACTGATAAAACTGTTGAAATAGCCGAGCGATTCGGATGTAAAGTTATAAGGTCGGATTGGCAGGACGATTTTTCAGTTGCAAGAAATACCGCACTCGATTCCGCTACAAAAAAATACATCCTCGTTATAGATGCTGACGAGAGGTTTTTGAATCCAGAAGAAGTCAGTAATGTCATTGAAAACAGAAATCCCGAAACAGGCGGCTGGCTCATTAATGTTGTATCCGAAGCAACAAGGGAAGATGGAAGTGTTGACACTTATTCCTCGGGTTTATTGCGTTTATTTGTCAATCATCCTTCTGTCAGATTCCAAGGGATAATTCATGAACAGGTGCTTGAACCATTGCTTCGGGCTGGGTATAGACTCGAACAGTCACCTCTCAAATTTAATCACTTAGGATATGGCCATTCATCCGAACAAATGAAGTTGAAACAGGAACGGAATCTTCTTCTTTTAAATAAAGCTCTTGAAAAAAAACCTGAAGATGCCTATTCGCTTTATCAACGGGCAAAAACTTATCTTGCTCTAAAAAAATTGAATGAGGCTGAAAAGGATATTAGTAAAACTCTCAAAGTTGTAAATCCGAATAGTGCGGTAAAGCCTCAGGCACTCAATTTCGGAGCCGTTATTGCTTTCCAGATGGCTAACTATGACCTGGCAATCGAGAGAGCAAAAGAGTCCTTGAAAATTTTGCCTAATCAGTCTTTTGCGAATTACATTATTGGAGATACATACACTCAACTCGGTAATTTCCCGGACGCACTCGATTCATACCTGAGTTTGGAAGAAGCAGAAACAAAGGAAGATTTGACAACAAAAATTGTTGGTGATTATCATTTACCAAAAGAACAACTTTATTTCAGAAAGGGTAAATGTCTGATTGGACTGAAACAGTGGGATGCGGCTTTGATTGAATTTGAAAAGGGATATAAAATAAATAATCAGGATGTGGGGAATCTTGTCGGAATGGCAAATGTCGCTTTCCAGTGGAAAAAATTTGATGAAGCAAAAAGCTTCCTTAATAAGGCTCTGGGCATTGCTCCAGGCAGGGAAGACATAAAGAATTATCTAAAACAAATTGATTCGGCATTGCTCAAAATTGAAGGTATAAAATCAGAAAATGTTGTAAAAACAGGTGGTAATGGTTATAAACCATTTTTAACGTTGAGTATGATTGTAAAAAATGAAGAAGATAATTTACCGGGTTGTCTGGATAGTGTAAATGATGTTGTTGATGAGATTGTGATTGTTGATACCGGCTCGACAGACAGGACAAAAGAAATTGCAAAAAAATTTAATGTTAAAATTTTCGATTTTGAATGGGGAAATGATTTTGCGGCAGCAAGGAATGAAGCATTAAAACATTCAACAGGTGAATGGGTATTATATCTCGATGCAGATGAAAGGTTAGATGAATTTTCAAAAGCAAACATCAGGAACTTGTTAATGAATTCCAATGATGAAATCGGAGGATTCATCTGCACAATAGAAAGCGACCACTTCCAGCTTAACGGCTCTACGGAAAGGCACCGGGGAGGATATCCGCGTATATTCAGGAATTATGGATTCCCAAAAATATCATTCCAGGGACGTGTGCATGAGCAAATAACTCCCTCGATATTTGCACTCGGGAAGTTAATTAATTTTTCGGATATACTTATTGAACACCTTGGCTATAATCAATCAAGGGAAGTGATGGAAGCCAAGGTGAAAAGGAATTATGCCATGCTGATTGAACATGTGCAGGAAGAACCCTTGAATGCTTATGCATGGTACCAGCTTGGGCAGACTCTTGCCCAGATGAAATTAATTGAAGAAGCTGAAAAAACAATTCGTTTCGCTCTTCAGCTTGGCAATCTTTCCGATTCAGTTTATTCAAGTGCAACATCAACTCTTGCACAGCTTGTCGGTAATAAGAAAAATTTTGATGAATGTTTATACTGGGCTGATAAATCATTGGAAAAAGCACCGGGGCAGGTTTATGCACTTCATCTGAAAGCATATGCTCTGCTTTATCTGAATAGATTCGATGAAGCAGAACAACTCTTCAACGAAGTATTAAACAGATTGAGAGCTAAGAAGGGAGTGCCTCATTCAGGATTCGACATTGTCATCCCCGAAGAAATAGTTATGAAAGGTCTGAATCAAGCGAGGGAGAGGAAAATAATAGACAAGATTTCCTAAAAAAAAATTCTTTAATAATAATTAATAAATTGTTCAATTGATAATCCTGCTTGTCGCAATATTGCTCTCAGGGTTCCTTTATCAAGTGTTTTATGGTTTGGAACTACAATTTGACAAAAAGGTTCGGATTTTCTAATTATGATATGACTTCCAGTTTGACGTCTAACAGTATAACCAAATTTTTCTTATACTTTAATACATTCTTTACCTGATATTTGAGGTAGATGACTCATAAAACAATAGTCATGGCTTCATATTTTTCTTCGGGAACTTCAATTCCATCTTCGAGCAAACATTCCGTATATAATTGAATTGCTTCTTTTATATTTATAATCGCTTCTTCTTTGGTTTCCCCCTGGCTTATACAACCCGGTAAGCTTGGACATTCAACTACCCAAAAACCATCTTCTCCTTTTGTTAGAATTATCTGTCTCATTTTAATTGCTTATAAAATTGTACATTTTAAATGGTAACGCTTGTACTTAAAAATTAGTTTGAATCAATTTTTCCTAATCCAAACATCTCCGTTAACAGCGTCCATACGTCTCATACCTCTGCTTTTGCTATAAAACCATTGATAGTATTTATCGCTCGGGGATATATCATGATTAGATACTATATAAATATCAGAATATCTAATACCATCTATAAATAATGGGATATTTGTTTGATTGCTCATATAATACTCCCCCAAACCTTCCCAATAAATATTTAAATTAAATTGATTTGAATATTTTGACATACTCAAAAGAAGGAATGTTGTATCGGTTTTTGGAAGTTTTTGGGCATATACAGAGATATTAAGATTATGATTATTGTCGCATCCGAAACTGAATTTTTCAAAAGAAGGAGTCGTATCTCTGACAACTGATTCTATTATATAGTACCTCATCTCTCCGCTCTGATTGACAAACTTCATGGTATCATTTGCTTTGTATATCTGCCAGTCTTTTTCATCGGAATTGAACTCATAAAAGGCATCATGTTCGCCATCAATACAACAACCTCCCAATAGGATTAGAGGTAATACAAATAATATTGAATACAATATTTTCATTCAATCAAACGATAATGTTATACAATTTCTTTAAGCGATTTTCTTAATGCATCAATGAATATACAAACATCACTTTCATTTATAATAAGAGGTGGTATAAGCCTGAGAACTTTGCCTGAAGCGGCATTTGTGATTACCCTCCTGGAAAGCATTGCTTCTACAATTTGAGAAGCATCGAAATCAAAAAGTATTCCCTGCATTAAGCCTTTTCCTCTTAATTCAAGCAGGGTATTCGGCATTTCCATTTGCAGTTCAAGCAGCTTATTTTTCAGATAGCAGCCAACTTCCTCTACATGCTCAATTAAACCATTTTCAAGTAATTGCAGGACGGCATATCCTGCCGAACAGGCAACAGCATTACCTCCGTAAGTTGTGCCGTGCATCCCTTTCTGAAAAACATCTTCCAATTTTTCGCTTATAAGAATTGCACCGAGAGGTAAGCCTCCCCCAAGTCCTTTTGCCATAGTAACAATATCGGGCTTGACTCCATAATGCTCATAAGACAGGAATTTTCCGGTTCTTCCGGCACCGGTTTGAACTTCATCTCCGATTATCAGGAAATTAAATTTCTTTTTCAATTCAAATAATGCATTAATAAAATTCTGATTGGCAGTAATGATTCCGCCTTCACCCTGTAAAAATTCAATAATTATGGCAATTGTTTTTTCATTGAGGGATTTTTCTAAAGCTGATATATCATTATATGGAATAACATTCATTCCGGGCAGGAAGGGTCCCATTCCATCTTTTTTAAGCGGTTTGTCCATCAATGACAATGCTCCGTAAGTTCTGCCGTGGAAGCCTCCCGTGAAGCCGAACATCCCGGTTTTACCTTGTGCATTTCCCCATCTTCTTGCAAGTTTAATGGCACCTTCGACTGCTTCTGTACCCGAATTTGAGAAAAATATTTTAGAAAAGCCGGTCATTTCTTTCAATTTTTCAGCAAGCTTGATTTGAGGTTCCTGGTAAAAGTAATTAGAGACGTGCATGAACTTATCAAGCTGAGTCTTTATAGCATGAATGATTGCAGGGTGGCTGTGTCCCAGGGCATTTACGGCTATGCCGCCGAGGAAATCCAGATATACGTTTCCTTTAGTATCATATATTCTGCATCCTTCTGCTTTGCTAATTTCAATCGGTAATCTTTTATAAGTCTGTAGAATCGCTTCCTTTTCGCGTTCGGTCAAATTATTTCCCATTTGTTAAGCCAGGTTATGTATCACATTAGTTACAACACCCCACACTTCGAAACTCATCTCGGATGTAATTTCGATTGGTTTGTAATTCTTATTTTCAGGAAGCAGGTAAACATGTGTCTTTTGAGTTCTGAGTCGTTTGACGGTAAGCTCGCCGTCAATAACTGCAATGACAATATTGTTATCCTTTGGATTTAATGAACGGTCAACGACAAGTATATCGCCGGAATGAATGCCTGCTTCAATCATGGAATCGCCGGTTACACGTACAAAGAAAGTTGCCGCAGGATTTCTGACGAGATGGTCATTCAAATCAAGTCTGTCCTCCATGTAGTCGTCGGCAGGAGACGGGAATCCTGCCGAAACGGCTTCGAGAAACATAGGAAGTTTGACGGATACTCTCTTGTCAGGTTTGAGTATCCTGGTAACTCTCAGGGTATTTGACTTAACCTTTTTCACGATTATTTCCCTTCACCTCCGATAATAAATGGTGTTGTACCTTTTGAATTTCCAAGAATTATAATTTTTGCATTTGGTGAGGTTACAAGCTCTTTTTGAATCTTTATTGTTTCGAACTGCAAAACTCTGTCAGATAAACCTTCGTTGACAATTTTCTGAGCATCAGCGACACCTCTTGCTTCTACTCTCTTACGTTCAGCTTCCTGCTGTTCTTTTTCAAGCACGAATTTCATTCTCTGTGCATCCTGTACGGCAGTAATTTTTCTTTCGATGCTTTCCTTGACTGATGCAGGAAGACTTATGTTCCTTACGAGCATTTGCTCGAGAACCAAACCTCTTTCTTTAAAAGCTTTTTCTATTTGATTACGAATCTTTTGCTCAAAAGCTTCCCGCTTCTCAGCGAACAAATCAGTAGCGTCAAAATATGAGGCGCTTTCCCTGATGCCTGTTCTTGCCGTGGGCCTGATTACTTTATCCTGGTAATCCACGCCGATTGACCTGTATATTTGCGGTGCTGATGTGGCTACTACTCTGTATAAAATAGTTAAATCAATAACAACTTCCAATCCGTCATTGCTAAGAACACGGATGGCATCATCACCTGATTTTGCACCTTCATCATAAGTGCCGGACATCGTGTAATTCTGAGTTTGTGTACTCATTTCGGTTACATCAATCAAAGGATTTACCAAACTTAATCCTTCATAAAGGACTTGTTTTTGTACTTGTCCAAATAGAACCTGCACTCCTACATGGCCGGGGCTTATCTGCCTGATTGATGCAGTTCCAAGGCCAATAATAAATACCAAAGCACCCCCTATAAGAATCAGACTTTTAAAACGATGCAGTGGACTATCCGGCTTGGTTCCCCAAAAACCAATTGCCAGAATAATCAAGCTTACTATAATCAGTGTCATTTTTACCTCTTTTATTAAAAAAATAATTTGGTTTAATCATTACTGCAACTGCCGCAGGACGAGCAGGAGTTGCAGGAACCATCGCCATAATCAACAGAATCATAATCATCGCTCAACCAATCTTTTGAAGATGTGTCGGTTTCACTTCCAACCGAAGTATCTTCGATTAAATTAGCCTCGACAAGATTATCCTGGTATTCATTATCACCGAAGTAGGATACATCACCGGTTCCCGGAGGTTCAAATGCCGAATCGGTGTTTAGTGTATTATAATCTCCTGAATTGAAGCCTTTTGTTCCAACATTCATTACTTCATTCCCCAAACTGTCAACAAGGTAAAAGTCGTTTAGGTAAATACTGTGAGTGAACAGCATATCTGCCCACAGCCATGAATAAAGGAAATAGTTATCGAAGCCGTAATATCCATAATAAGCCGGTTCGGCATGCCTGTCATGCTTTATTTGTTCCTTTGCGGTTACCTTCTCCTTGGGCCTGATAATCTGAACATTTATGCTTTTCTTTATATCGTCAACCTTTACGAATCGTTTGATTGCCTGTTCAAGCTCATCAATGAAATCATTGAAAATTACTTTTTTGGAATTAATCAATGAATCATATTTTTCCTGTGATGTGAATAGAGGTTCCAATCTTGCCTTCAATTGTTCAGATGTTTCACCCTCCCGGCATTTAAAATCGGTAATCACACCATTGACATTTACCTTTATCGGATATTCTCCGATTTTATGCTTTCTTAGTACTGATATTTCAACAAGGTATTTGATTGATTCATCGTTATGCTCGAGAACAAGATAGATAACATTGAAAAACTCAGATTCAATAGGGTCAACCTTTGCCTTAAACTCAAACATGGCTTGTTCCAAATCATCTTCCTCTCCCTTTTCATCGAGGTAAAAATCATAATCATCAACAGCAAGACGAATAACGTTTTTAATGTTGAGTGTCCTCAAAGCTATGTTTAACTGCTGTAAAATTGCAACCGCAGTGAACGTTTCGTGCTCCCGCTTTTGAGACAGAGAGCCGAAAGTCAGGGCATCAACAAATTTTGAGAAAAGCTTTGTCGGCTTCACCTTTTTGTAAACAGTAATCTGTGAAGGGTCAATATCAATTTTTCCTGTCAGGTACATACCCAGCCTCTTTAAGATTGATTGTTAATAATGTCATATATATGTTTTCCTTTTTTTTCAGATTCAGAGAATGCAGTTTTAATTAACATGCATTCAAGTGCCTTTCCCGCCATCTCACCATCGTAATATCTGTCTAATGGACATCCACTATTACATAGCAACTCGTAATCACATTCGGCACATTCAGGATTCTGAAACTCACTAATATAAAGATTTCTTCTTTTATTTACTATTGTTTCAAAAGATTCTTTTTTCCAATCCGCAAATATTCCGTCATTACTGTATGCCTTGTTGCATGAATAACAATTCCCAAATATATCAAATTCGTACCAAATACACTCATTTCCTCTTTGAATGCAATATCCCGGAGTAAGAATCTGACTGAATTGTAATAAATCATTTTCTATTAAAAAATACGAGAAATTTTCCATTTCTGATTCATTTAATGCAAATTCCCCTGTGGCAAATTTGAATTTAATTTTATAAGGATTACCTGCAATTTTTGATTGAACATTATAATATTTCAACCACTTCCCAAATTCTTCCTTGTGTCTGATTGTCTTATTTGATACGACACACAAGATTCCGACGGGGAATCCCAAATTAATTGCTTCATCCATATTTTGTATTGCTGTGTCGTATGAATTATTTCGAAGGAAATCATGTACTTTCTTTGGCGGGTCAATCGAAAAACTTATTCTCAGCTTTTGGGGACTGTCGAGGTTTTGTTTTAAAATATTCAGATATTCTTTTGTAAACCTCAATCCATTTGACTGAATTGAAACATTCATGCCCTTTGTTTTATTTTTATTCCAATGTGAATTTACTTTTCTGATAATTTCAGCCATAGTCTTAGCTTCCATCAACGAAGGCTCGCTGCCGTGCAGACAAAAAGTTCCTATTTGATAATTTTCATTTTCCACTTTTCCAATAAATTGATTAAGTGAATTTAATATTTCAATATCTTTTATCTTAGGCTCTTTTTTTATTTCTTCAGGTATATAACAATATCTGCACATCAGGTTGCATGTTCGATGCGTGGCGAAGTACATATTCAATATTTTATCTGATAAGGACATATTTTTAAAATTTTCAATTTTCAATTTAAAATTTAAAATGAATTTTAAATTTACAAATTTTTAATTATTTAATATCCTATGAATAATTTATATCTAACATTTTCACGGAATTAATTTATATAATATAAAAAAACACAAGGAAATTCATAAATAAATAATTCATATTTTTGAAAAATGTTTCATTCAGTTGCAAAATAATGAGAACAGTTGTACAAAGAGTCAATCGGGCAAGCGTTACAATTGATGGCAAAGTTACCGGTGAAATAGGCAAGGGATTGTTAGTATTTCTTGCTATTTCCAATTCAGATAATTCTGAAATTATGAGATGGATGTGCAACAAACTTGTCAATCTCAGAATTTTTCCGGATGAGGAAGGAAAGATGAATAAGTCAGTGCTGGACACAGGCGGCGGCATCCTTCTGATTTCCAATTTCACATTATATGGAGATGCGTCCAAAGGTTTCCGTCCCAGCTTCATCAAATCCGCTCCGCCAGAAATTTCCAAGCCTCTTTATGAATCAATGGTTCTGTATTTGAAAGAAAATTATCCATTACACATTGCATCAGGCGAATTCGGTGCAATGATGGATATTGAACTTGTAAATGACGGACCAGTAACGATAATAATTGAGAAGGAAGTTGATAGCAATTATCAATAAATCTTACACATTTCCTCAAACTTTTTCTTCTTCAGATTTGGCACTTTCGTTCCTTTCTTGGGATAACCCACTGGAAAAACCAGCACAGGAGCAAAATTTTCGGGCATATCGAGTATATCACTCAGGAAATTCATGGGTGCCGGGCTGTAAGGCAATGTTACAAGCCCTGCATTATGAATTGCGGCAACAAGGAATCCCATAGCTATGCCCGTTGACTCGGTAAAATAATTGTTTTTCACAATTTTATCCCCAACCCTCTTATATTTTTCCTTAAAAACCACAATCAAGTAGGGAGCATCTTCAAGAAAAGGTTTTTCGTATGTTACTTTGAACTTGCTCACTTTATTTTTGAAATCTTCGGAATATCGCTTTTCGTAATTCAGCTTCTCTTCCTTTTCAGAGGCAATTCTGATTTGTTGTTTTATATCATTATCTTTGACAATGCAGAAAAAGAAAGGCTGGGCGTTCCCTCCTGAAGGAGCCGTTGTCGCAGTTTTAACAATATTCATAATTACTTCTTCTGGGATATTTTCTGATGAGAACTCTCTCATTGAACGCCGCTTCGACATTTGATTAAGAAATGAAAGAGAATTGTTTAATAAATCCTCATGAGATTGTCTTGTAAATTCAAAATCAATAAAATCAGTAATCGTTCCCATTCTATTGCCCTAAAAATGATTATTTTAATTATTAGCAAAAATAATTTAATTTGAATTGATATTCATAATAAATTCCATATTAATACATTGAATAAAGTGAATCTAAGATATATAGGCACTGTTACAGGCACTTTTGGATATAAAGGTGAAATGATTGTGTCCGAAATTGCTTCGGATATAATAAATATTAAATCCGGGAGTATTATTAAAATCGGTTTTTCTCCCAACTTCACAAAAGATTATGAATTAGAAAATCATTCAAAGAGAAATAATTCATTCATTGTTAAATTGAAGTTTATTGATTCAAAGGAATCGGCTCTGAACCTGAAAGAAAATGGTGTTTATATTGATGAAAATAATGTCATCATAAATGATGGAGAATCTTATTTCATAGATGATTTAATCGGATGTAAGGTCATTGATAAGAAAAACAAAAATACGGTTGGAATCATTAAAGATGTACTTAATCTGCCCGCTAATGATGTCTGGCTGATTGATACCGAAAAAGGAGAAATGCCACTGCCATACATAAAGGATGTTGTGAAAAAAGTGGATATTGAAAATAAAATTATTGTAATTAATTTGATTGATGGATTGACGGATTTAATCAAAAATGAAAAAGAAAACAAAGGAAAATAAAGAACTGTTAAGATTAGACATTGTTACAGCTTTACCTGATATGTTTAAATCGGTTTTTAATTCAAGCATTATCAAAATTGCTAAGAAGAAAAAACTTGTGAAAATCAAATTGCACAATCTTCACGATTATGCTACTGATAAATTCAGGCATATTGACGATACACCTTATGGAGGTGGAGCAGGTATGCTAATAAAGTGCGAACCGGTTTTTACATGTATAGAAAAATTGAAATCAAAAAGGGATTACGACCAGATTATATACTTAACAGCCGATGGTGAAATGCTAAATCAATCTATTGCAAATGAGCTCTCAATGTGCAGAAATATCATCCTGATTGCCGGGCATTATAAAGGTATTGACCAGAGAATCAGGGATGTACTTGTAACACGCGAAATATCTGTCGGTGATTACGTATTGAGCGGGGGAGAGATTCCGGCTATGCTCCTTGCCGATTCAATCATTCGTTTAATACCGGGTGTTATCGGTGATGCAGAATCTGCTCTTGACGATTCATTTCAGGATGGCATATTGGAAGCTCCCTACTATACAAAACCTGCCGATTTCAGAGGCTGCAAAGTACCCGAAGTGCTTCTCTCTGGCAATCAAAAAAAAATCAACGAATGGCGTGAAGAACAAGCATTGTCAAAAACGAAAATGAGAAGACCTGATTTATTAGGTCATTATATATAATCTAATAATTAATTACACATAAAGCTTTACATTTTTCATTACTTTTTTGATAGTGTGAGAACATTTGCCAGAACCAAGCCACTCTATC
>JAKAKE010000120.1 GCA_021824625.1 Bacteroidota bacterium
ACTAAGAACAGGCTTGTCATTCTGAGGAGTGAAACGACGAAGAATCTCTTACACGAATGAGATGCTTCGACTTCTCTCAGCATGACACTTACAAACTATTATGAATTTCCTAATGAATAATTTGGGTTAATTACACCCGGTGTCAGGAAAAAAATACATTATTAAGTCCACAATGAACATCAGTAATAATAGTGGCACCTCAGCTTAAACCTTATTATTCACTACACATATTATTTTTTTTACTATTTTCATTTCTTGTATAGTAAAGTAATCAAGGTTAAAAAAATGGAATTGCATATTATTGGAAAACGAAATTATATTATACAAATAACACGAATTAGTAATATAAGACAGGTGGATATTAAAGGGAATGGATAATTTGTTCATTGAACATTCAGTGAAAATTAAATGAAAAATAAAAATTGGAAATTCCAAAATAATGAAAATATTATTATGATACCCGACATCAATACTAAAGAGTTAAAATATGTAGTAACATTGACTACAAAAATTTCAACGTAAAGACTACAAAAAAATCATTGAATATTCTATAATTACAGAAGTGATGTTATATTACTTTGCACCACTTTTTAGGAGCTTTATTTATTAAAGGATTTATTTTTTTCTTGTTATTTTAAAACAATTGCTATAAATTAGATAAACGTGAACAATCTATTCACTCAAATAACTATTAGTATAATGAAATATTTTCGTAAAGGACAAACTTTAAGTTTTATATAAACATTAATATCTTTATTTTTGAAAAATTTTGTTCACAGGTGTTATGAACACTTTATAAGAAGGAAGAAATTATGAGTAAAGGCGGTGGAGCAGGTAAAGTATATTTTGTATTGTATCTTGCAGTCGTATTAGAGCTGCTGATAATCATCGTTGAACGAGACGAAGCCGAGGAGGGTTTGCTCCGCAAGCAGAAAGAAACGATGAAAATTGTGGAGAGTATTCTTTCACAGCTTCAATCGGGCGCAGGCACCGAAGGCATTAACACACGTCCCCAGGATGAGATTACAATTCCCCCGGCTGGCGTTAACTTAAAAGAAGTTATGGGTGCCGACATTAAATCTTTCAGAAGATACATTGTTGAAGTCGGTGTTACTGACGTTACAAATGAATTGAAAAAGAAAGAAGGCGAAGCCGACAAAGATTATCAATTAAGAAAGAAAAAACTCGTCAAACTTGCCAATGTTCAGGAAATTGAGTATCAGGTGTTTTTCAGTTCGAGCCAGGACCCGAATAATGCGCCGATGTTTTTTACTGAAGAAGAAATCAAGAAACAAGGTTATGATTTCTCAAAATTCACTCCCGGTCAAACCATCACAGCCAGTGACGGAAGTGTCTGGACATTTGAGTCTATAAGAATACTCAATCTCGACGAGGAAGAAACATTCACCCATATGCCAAAAGAAAATTTGACGATGGAATCCATCGTCCCGATTTATCCGGCAAGTATGAGAAAGATAATCGGCCCATCTTTTAATCCGCAGGGTATGCCTGATGACAGTGTATTTTTCTATTCCACATCAGAAAGCTCAAAAGGTTCGGGAGATTTGAAAAAAAGGTCTTTCATCGTAAACTTCCAGCCGCCAAGCAAAGCAGGATGGTATAAGCTGAGATTTGCATCACGCACAAACAGGATTCTTGGTGTTAAGAGCGGTGCAAAGCCTGCGGAAATCAGCGACGAGACGACTGTCAATATCGGGACTGTTCAGTTAACTGTAAGAGACTTGAGGAAAGTTAAAAAAGAATTAAATAACAAACTTGAGAAATACTCTCTTCCGAATTATGATGATTTTGTCAGGACCGGAAATCTGGAAGAATTTGATAAAGGTTTGAAGTATGCAAAGACAAAGGTTGAAGGATTAGAAGATGCCACTGACTTGATCGGAAAGATTAACTTGTACGGATATATATGCAAGTTGCTTGCACCCGGTCAGTCATCCAACTTTGAACAAAACAAAGGAAGCATTGAATTTAACGTGCGTGTAATAACTCCTCAGCCACAGCTTGCTAATCCTGTTATTACAATTGCCGATGCTTATTCTTGCTTCGATGCTGTTGAACCTGTGATAGATTTTACAATAAGCCCTTACCAGGGTAATAATACGGTTGAGGGAAAAGTAATTGATAAAAATACAGGATCAACGGTTGCCAGAGTAAATTTTAGACCTAGAGATGAGGTAGTTGCCGGAACAACACCCCCTTCACGCGGAGGCTCACGCGAATATTACGGTTATGTTGATTCAAAGCTTTCTCCAGGGAAATATGATGTAGAAGTTACTCACAGACTTGCGGGTAAATCTGATGTAAAAACAGTACCTTTAGATGTATTCAAAACAGGTTTAAGTAACGAGAAGGTACTTAGAAGTATGATGACTATTGCTGCTACTTATGGTAATAATGTAATTGTAAATGCAGAACCTGAATCTGGGGGTAAAATTAAACCAAATCAATTTAAGACATACTTATACACTGATGTTGACCAGCAAAGAGCGCCGTTTAACGGATACACGGTACAACTTTCTGAAGCAATATTCCTGAGTTCAAATATGAATAATTTGAATCTCAGAATTACCTGGATACAACCTTATACGGATAAGGAAATTGATATATTCCCGCTCGAAACATTTTCTATAGTACAGAAACCTCCAAAATTGAATATTGGTGATAAGTCAGTTAGTATTTCCGGTCAAGAAAGAAAAATTTCAATTAGAATTACCAGAATAATCGCTGATGGATCACCTCTAGGTGATTCAAAAGGATCATCCGATAAAGCAGATGTTGATGTTACTCTTGGAAAGGTTGATGTTAGCAGTTTACAGGGTTTCGATTATATAGAAGGTTCTGGTCAAGTAGAAAAAGGTGAAGGGGGTACATATAATGTTTTCTTTGATATAACAGGTAAACTTCCGAGAGGACAGGATAAATTATTAGGGAATATTCAAGTTCCAATAATTGCTGTTGCAAAGAATAAACTAAACGGTAAAATATCAAAACCCGAAAGGAAAATTGTTACAGTAACAGTTAATTATGAGCCTGAAAAACCGGGAAGAACACCCGGAAGAAGGCCTCCAAGGTAATGATTTATTGATTGTGAATAATAGTAAAAATATAAATAATTAAACCTGAGGTTATTAAAAGATGAGGATTAAAATCAAGATATTATTGAGCATACTATTAGGCTGCCTCTTGAGCGGTGGATTTCTTAATGCTCAGGATGTAGCTTCGAGAAATGAGCTCGAGTCAGTTCTCAGATTGTTCAAGAATTACAGGTTCGGATACATTTCGGTGTGGGAACTGAATTCTGTCAATGAAATTCAGAAAGTAGTCAGAACTTCTGAAGGTACAGGTGCTGTAAAAACAGACGATGCCTGTGTTAAGAAAACTGACCCCAAAATTGTGGCGATTATTCAGGATGGTGTCAGAGCCGGTGATGATATTGAGAATGTTCAACAGACTATAATGTCTCAGATGGGTACAACAATTGACCCCAAGGACATGGAATGTATTTATGATTATTTTAAAAGCCAGCTTGCAGGTGAGACAGTAAGACTTGAACATGCTTTTGTTATTACCAATAGGGTAACCAAAGGGACATTACCTGATACAATAATCGCTTTGCTTGTCTCTTTCGATAATAAAGATATGGATATTGTATTGAGATCTGTCAGCCCGAAAAATATCTACACTTATGATGAACTGAAAGCAACAAAGCTCGACACAGGTTTTTCTGCAAACAACTTTTATGACTTAGTTATGAACTCATTCATGCAGGCTAATGTGATTAACAAGACTCTCGAAGCACAGGGCTTGGGAACCAACATGAAGTTTGCACCAAAAGCATTCGGATTGAGCAAGTCAATTATGATGAATGAAAACGATGCTTCTTCGGGCGATATTCAGCAGTTTATGAGAATCTCCGATGTTCAGCCGGCAAATTACGGATTGAATCAGAATGAAGTCATTTTGAGTCCCGACCTGATAAGCTGGCGTAAATATGACCCGCCGGGTTATTGGGATTATGATGTATATGTGATTGATTCATTGGGTAATTCAAATTCAAATTTACCAACACTCGGACTTGAATTGAAATATGGAATAGAAGAAATAAATTTTCCTTCATTATGGAGCGAAAGGATGTCCGTTAGTGCTATCTGGCAAAGCGTTAAGTTAGGGGTGATTCTACCGACAGCCGGATGGGCATCAATGACAAGCGATGTGTTCAATCAAACCAGAACATTGACTCATGGCGGAGCAGGCGTAACAGGTGCTTTTGATTTTCCGTTTAAAGTAGTGCCTCAGAGTGGAATTTTCCATTTCAATTTTGGATATGTTTTTGGCGATGCCGCCCCGGCAGATTATAAGAAAGATATATACCCTGAAAGGAAAACCCTTAGTGCAACAAATTATATTTATCACAATAATATTATTTTCAATGACTACCTGATTCGCGGTAATGGTTCATTCCATTATACATTCGGTGTGAAGGTTGATGAAGACTACTGGTTCAGGTTTGGAATCGGAGCCTCGATGTACACAGCCGAAAAGTGGTATAATGTACGCGACTCTATAAGTCCGATACCCAAACTATTATTCAAGAAAATGGGTGACGAGACTGTAATGGGAATTTCCGGAAGAATTGAATTCATGGC
The DNA here is from genome assembly GCA_021824625.1 of Bacteroidota bacterium. GTDB lineage: Bacteria > Bacteroidota > Ignavibacteria > Kapaibacteriales > UBA2268 > XYC2-FULL-35-21. The sequence continues at coordinate 4,668 of JAKAKE010000120.1, forward strand.
GACGAATGCCATAACGCCATTCGGAGGAAGTATCCAATACTTTGACGAAGCATTATACGGGAACATCTGGCTTCAGATACCCGTAATCGGCAACTCTTTTGCATTAAGGCTCGACACAAAGGCCTTCTTCCCTGCATTCAGAAAAACAACAAGAGCATGGGAAGTGGAGAGCATGTTTATTCCAATGGCAAGGATTATAGTATCGTTCTAATAAATAGTAAATAATAATCAGGAAATTATACATAAGAAGAATTATGAAAAGATTTTTTACAGCACTGATAGCAGCTTTGATGGCACTGGGATTTGCAAGAGTTCAGGCAATTGATTATACAAATATAGTCAATGACCTTACTTCGATTGACCCGGAAATAATGAAGTATTTCCCAAGATGGAAAATTTGCGAACCTGATTTACAAATTCAGGTTTACAGAACTTTTGTCCTTCTCGGCTACGAAAAGAGCCGGTTGAATATGCAGCAAATCCTTGTCCTTGCATCACCTCTGGATGATGAGCCGGGATTCAAGCCTTATGACATACTACTGATTTCATGCGGCGAAGCGAGCATGAATTCCGTAGAAATCGAAGCAAATATGGCAAGCCTGTCCGAATATATCAATGGTTATAAATTTTATTCAGGTGCCAGAAGAGGCGAGGCTAAAGATTTTTATATGAGGGATTATTGCTATGAAGAGATTAAACCTGAAATACCGGCATCAAGCTCCCAGGCAACAGCCATAATGAGCTATCTCGAACCGACTAATGTTACACATGCTTTTACATTATCACTCTTTGAGCAGTCTCTGAAAATAGGTAATTCCGGCTTTTGGCTCAAATCATCCATCGGAACTGATGAAGTCGGCTACCATTTCTGGCAGTCGGGAGAAGCAAGGGTAATTTTGAAAAGGCCTCTCTATGAAAATACTGAAACCAGAACAAGAGACAGAATACCTTATCTTATTAATACATATATTGGCGGCGGATACAGAGTTACAAGCGGGTTGGATGACAATAAATCCGTCCTGAGCTGGGTAACAGGAAGAAACCTTAACGGCAGTCCGGGCGGAAAATTGGTTGCGGGACTTGATTTCCATATGCCTTTCCATCCTGAATTTGGGATTCATTTTAATACTGAACTGCCTTTGACAAATGTTACGACCGAATCAATTGACAAAGGTGCTTATGGCTATACTCCGAATGTTAATAATAAGGTAAATTTCGACCGGAACGACAAAAGATTTGGTAAATATTCTATAACCGGAGTGGCACCAATAATGAAAGCAACAGGACAGGTTACATTGTTCTACCATTGGTGGCTGAACGAAGCAAGCCCTGAAAATTATATCAGGTTTGATTTTGGTATGAGCTATGCAGAAGTTGATGAATACGCCGTTTATGATACTACTGACCCAAAAGGATTATCATCGGTAAGGTTTATTTCAAATGAAAATATTTTAAACCTGAAAACTTACAAGCCAAATGAAGTCGGAGACTGGCTGTACCTGAAAGCAGAATACAGGAACCAATCTGCATTTCCTTTCGGCATTAGCTTCCAGTATTCGAATCAGATACTGCTGGGCAGGGTTTATATTCCTTTACTCGGGCAATGGTTCTATCTCGAAGGCAAATATGCAACACCGCTTAGAGGACTCAGACCTTATGAAAGAGCTAACTTTTTCATGATTTCACCGGTGTTGAGGTTTACTATATAGTAAATGGTTTTATGAAAAATTCCCTCTTGCTGATGAATTGATTTTGGCAGAGGGTTTTTTTTTAATTACGAATTACGAATGAATGTCATTCTGAATGGAACGAAGTGGAATGAAGAATCTATATTACGTGTAATGAGATTCTTCACTCCGTTCAGAATGACGTCTGACAAAAAGGGATTTTCTAAAATAAAACAAAAATATTTGTTAATTTTACAGAACTGATTGCAGCATTTATACGAGGAGATTCTGAATTTTATGTTTTCATCGAAAATGAGAAATAGGGTTATTATATCATTAGCCTTTTTTATTGCTATTTCTATTTTTACATCCGCACAAAATCCCAACTATCCGGATAAAATTGATTCAACCAAATATAAGCATGATGTTCTTAAAGAAGCCAAAGTCAAATCTGTACAAAAAGAAATCGAAATTACTATTACCAATGTTGACATTACAAAATTTCCTGTTATTAAAGTAATTGTAGAAGCATATAACAAAGCAGGGCTTCCTCTCGATACTTTATACTCAAATAATCTGACTGTTCTCGAAAATGGTATTGAGAAACCTGTAATCTCTGTAGAGAAAATTACTGTCAAAGAGCGTGTTCCCGTTGATTTCGTTTTTGTTATAGACAAGACAGGTTCTATGCAAAAGTATATTGATGCTGTTCGTAAAAATCTGACGAACTTCACTAACTCTCTTCTGAAGAGAGGAATTGACTATCGTATAGGCTTAGTTTATTTTTCTGACCTCGTGGAAAGAATAAATGAGATGACTGATAATGTCGGCTCTTTTCTCGGTTGGTTGGATGAAGTTCGGGCTTACGGCGGCGGTGACGAAAAGGAGAATGCACTCGAAGCCATGTACGAAGCCACGAGGCTGAAGTTCAGGCCCTCGGCTAATAAAGTTCTCGTTCTGATTACTGACGCACCTTACCATCAGAAAGGCGAAAAAGGCGACGGCTTAACTTCATTCACAACCGAATCAATGATTGAGCATCTGAATAATGAAGGTGTGCGTGTCTTCAGCATTGCTCAGCCAAAACTTCGGAACTACCTTACTATCGCAAAAAGCACGAGAGGAAATTTCTTCGATATTGATTATCCTTTTTCTACCATTCTCGATAATTTTTCATCTCAGCTTACAAATCTGTTTGCATTGAAATACAGGACAGACCAGCCTGCAATTCCTGATTCGATTAACATTGCATTGCTGAACGAAAAGAAACTGGAACTCGTGAGAAAGACAATTCCAATAGTCGAATTAGGCAGGAAGCTAATCATAGAAAACCTGCTCTACCAAACTAATAGCTGGGAGCTGACGAGCAAAGTCAGCGAACTTGAAATCCTTAATGAATTTATGAAGAACAAGCCCAATGTCGCAATACTTGTGGAAGGGCATACAGACAACCGCGGTTCGAATGCGTTAAACGACCGGCTTTCGCTGATGAGAGCGGAAAGCGTCAAGAAATACCTGATTGACAAGGGAGTGGACTCGAACAGAATCAAGACCAAGGGCTACGGCAAACGCAAGCCGATTGCAACAAACGACACAGACTTCGGCAGGCAACTCAACCGCCGCACCGAAATTGTGATTGTGGCGAAGTGACCAAAGAATTTAATTTTCAATCAATTTTCAATTTCTAAGGGGATTTAAAATTTTAAATCCCATCAATTCAACACCCAACACAAAAAACAAAAAACTTAGAATTTATTCCTTCTCAGCTTGTTCTAATGCGGTGTCGTCAATGTCGTAGTTGGAGAACAGGTTCTGAATATCTTCATGTTCTTCGAATAAGTCAAGAAATTTGATTACCCTTTTTGCATCGTTCACATTCTTGATTGCGACACTGGTTTTCGGCATGTATTCGAGTTTCCTGTCAGTGATTTCAACTTTCTTTCCATCGAAAAATTTACTTGACGTGGTGAGCGATTCAATAGAACAGATGATGCGTGACGACTCTGTATCGTATTCCAAATCGTCTGCCCCTGAATCCAGCACAAGTTCGAGCAAATCATCTTCTGACCTGCCTGCAGTTTTTACAGTAATGATGCCTTTCCTTGCGAAGTTCCATGCAACGGAATTTGCTTCACCGAGGTTGCCGCCTAACTTGTTAATCAGCACGCGCAGTTCGGATAGAGTGCGGTTTTTGTTGTCTGTGATTACTTCTACCATTATTGCACCTCCGCATGGGCCGAATCCTTCGTAAGTGATTTCTTCGTAGTGTACCCCTTCGATCTCGCCCGTGCCTTTTTGAATGGCACGCTTGATGTTCTCATTCGGCATATTGACGGCTTTGGCATTCTGTACGGCAAGCCTGAGCCTCGGATTTGCGTCAGCGTCTCCGCCGCCTTCTCGTGCAGCGATTGTTAATTCTTTACCGATGCGTGTGAATGTTTTTCCGCGCTTTGCGTCTTTGGCGGCTTTCTTGTGCTTGATGTTTGCCCACTTACTATGACCTGACATGTTGTTTCCTGTTTATAGTTTGTAATATGATTGCAATTTATTTTTAATTGTCAGCAAATATAAACTGCAATCTAAAAAATATATGATTATGGCAAAATAGAAAAATGAAAATAAAAGATAAATTAATAATAATTATAAGCTTGTTTGATTAATGATTTAATATTAGATTTGACTTGCATTCAAAAAGGATTAGTAATGAATTATAATTTTTCTTGGGATTTCAAGAAAGCAGGACAAAATTTCGATAAGCATAATATTAAATTTGAACGTGCTGCAACAATATTTAGAGACCCGAATGCGTTGTCAATATTTGATGAAGAGCATAGTTTGGATGAAGATAGATGGTTAACATTAGGAATTGACTCGAATGGGATTTTACTAATTGTTATACATACTTTTCAAAAAAGAGATGATGAAAATATTAATATTAGATTAATTTCAGCAAGAAAAGCAACAAAGAATGAAATCAAACAATATAAGGATAAATAATTATGAAAAAAGAATATGATTTCTCAAAAGGTGAAAGAGGGAAATTTTACCAAAAAGATGCAGTATTTAATATTCCTATTTACCTTGAACCTGAAGTTAAAACATTTATTGAAAACATCGCTGAAAGAAAGAAAAAAAACATTCAGGATGTTGTTAACTCAATAATAAGAGAGAATATCAAATTATCGAAAACTCTTTCTGCTTAGTCATCACACTTCGTTCATCTCAGTGTGACATTATCATTTATACCTGTCCAGCACTTGCTTTATATTTGAATAAATCTCGTCAATTTTTCCAAGACCGTTGATGTTGTCTGCCAGATTCTTAGCCGTATAATACTCTATCAATGGCTTTGTCTGATTTTCATATACTTTCAGGCGGTTGCGGATTGGCTCTTCCTTGTCGTCATCCCTCTGGTAAAGCTCGCCTCCATCCAAATCGCATACGCCATCTTTCTTCGGTGGATTATAAATCAAATGATAGGATTTCCCGCAAGTGCGGCATGTACGTCTTGCCGTGAGGCGTTGAACAAGCTCTTCTGATGGAACTTCCAGTACAAGCACAGTATCGAGCTTTTGTCCCATGTCAGTCAGCAGATTGCCGAGAGCTTCAGCCTGAGGTACTGTGCGCGGGAAACCGTCGAGAATGTAACCGTTAACAAGTTCAGGTTTTTTCAGTTCTTCTTTAATCATGTCAATTATGATTTGGTCAGGCACAAGCTCGCCGGCATCCATGAAGGATTGTGCTTTCCTGCCGAGTTCTGTTCCATGCTTGCGGTTTGCACGCAGTATGTCGCCTGTCGAAAGCTGAACGATATTATAGTCTTTGCATATACTCTCTGCCTGTGTGCCTTTGCCCGCTCCGGGAGGTCCTAAAAAGATTAATCTCATTATTTTTCCTTTTTTTATAAAATTATGGAATTGTTTTGTGCAAATATAATGAAACGCAGAAACAATAGAATCCAATGTTGATAATTTTGTAACTGATGTGGTCTTTAAATGAGGAATAATTTAAATTACACTGTTTCAAACTGAAGATTTTTCAATTGTTGGGGAGACGTGCTCTCGCTAATTTTCAAAAGCTCGATTCCAACAACTTTCCCTTCTTTATTGTAATCCAAAATAACACCCTTTTCAACTTCCTCAGATTCAACTATTGATGATTCGTCAAGCCGGAAGTAGAGTGCATCGCTTTCCTTGTCAATTTTTAATTTCATTATTCTTTTATCCTCCTGTCAAAGAAAAAAGTAACTATCTTTTTAGGTTTAGTTGCCGGATTCACAACCACTCTCATGTAACGATTTCCAAATTCTAATATTGTTTTAATATAATGGATAGTGTTATCTTCATTATATTCAATTATATCAGGAAAATTCAAAGTATCAAAAATCCATCTTTCAGGAATTTCCCTTTCTTCGAGCATATCGAAAGAATGAATTGTGAATTCGTATTCCTCCAAAACAATTACCTTTCATATTGAATTATTTTGTTTGTAAATTAGTAAAATAATATATGATTTTATTAATTAAAATAATTCTTTTATTTTTTAGTTAACTAAATATTAAATCTTTATATTTTATTGATACTATTATGGATAATTATAATTTTGATTTCTTCTTTAATAGAATAGAATATCTTAAGGAAAAAGGAAAAGGATTTACTTTATTCAATGCAAATCTTCAAATAAAAGATAAATTCATTTCTAAATGTGAAATACTAAAAATACCTTTTAAATCAATTAAAATTTCAGAAATTAATTTAATTAACATTAATGAATCTAATAATGATGAAATTTTTATTATTTATCAAGATTTGTCTTTTATTCAATTTATATTTAAGGTCCAGGAATTAGTAGACAAAATTATTTACCCTCTTTGGTACATGAAAAGAACTATTTGTTTTTTTTCAGAAATTGATGAATCAAAATATTTGATAAATTCTATTGAATCGAGTTGGATCCATTCAAATTATGATAGAATAATAAGATTCCTTACTTGTGAACAAATGCTGAAATTACTTAAAAAAGTGAATTATCAATTTTCATCACCAGAATTTTTCAATTACAGTGAAGATAATATCGAATATACACCAATTGAATTAATAATGAAGGATGCCCTTGAAAGTGCATTATTATTATATGAACCTCAGGTAAGAATTGGGCGTTATATTGTTGATTTTCTAGTTACAAATCAAAATAAAAAAATTATTGTTGAATGCGATGGAAGGGCATATCATACAATAGAAAGAGATTCTGAAAGAGATAAAGCATTGAGAATTGAAGGTTATCCAATTCTACATTTCACAGGTTCAGAAATTTATAATAATGTTGAAAATTGCATTGAAATAATCAAACAAGCATCAAAATCTAAATATAATTATATTATTGATGATGATTTAGATGAATCGCAGAAAAGGGCAACAGGATTTGTGACTGGTCCAATAAGAGTTTTAGCCCCAGCCGGATCAGGAAAAACAAAAACTTTGATTAATAGAGTTGTAAATTTAATTAATCAAGGAATACCCCAAGATAATATACTAGCATTAGCTTTTAATAAAAAAGCAGAAGAAGAGATGAATACTCGTTTGGCTAACAAACATATTAATGATGTAGTTGTTAAAACATTTCATTCTTTTGGTAACAAAATAATTAGAGAGAAATTACAATGGAATTTTGATAAAAAAACAGAAAAACAAAAAACACGTGAATTATTGAAAGATTCAATAATAATTAATAATATAGAAATTCCACATTTAAGGAATAAAGACTCTCTTGATAATTTTTTAGATGCGTTAAGTAAAACAAAAATGGAATTGACTCCAATTGATGAAGTACCAGTTGAATCAAATAATAATAATATACCTTTTGAACCAATTTTCAATACTTATTTAGAACTTCAAAAAAATCATAATTTTTATAATTTTGATGACATGATATATCTTTCTTTAAGGATTCTTATAAAAGATAAAATTATACGAGAAAAATATCAATCAAAATATCATTTTGTACTTGTTGATGAATTTCAGGATTTAAATAAAGCACAATTATTATTATTACAAATTATATCTTTACCTGATAATAATGTTTTCATTGTGGGTGATGATGACCAAATGATTTATGGATGGAGGGGTGCTGAAGTTCGTCATATTATTGATTTCCCCAAGAAATATCAAATTAATCAAGACTGTACTTTATCAACTAATTATCGTTCTAGTAAAAAAATTGTTAACCATTCAAAATGGCTTATTAGCAACAATA
>JAKAKE010000183.1 GCA_021824625.1 Bacteroidota bacterium
TTAGTATGGCAATAATTTCCGATATGGGTATTGTTGATTTACTTTATATTATTTATCATCCTGAGTGAAGCAAAGAATCTAATATGTGTGCCGGTGCGATATCCAAGAGATTCTTCACTTCGCTCGGAATGACATCCATACCAAATTAGCAATACCCCGATATGACATAGATTAATATATATAAAAAAACCTTATCAAATCCTTATTAATCTTATACCAAAACGATAACGAGAGTCAAAATATAAATCAATTAAATCCTTGTCATTCTGAGCGAAGCGAAGAATCTAAAGTGAGTGTAATCAAAGAATTAGATTCTTCACTACGCTACACTTCGTTCATAATGACAAATTATAATTTACTTCTCTTGTTATCAATTAGGTATTAGTAACAGTAATTGGACCGTCTCCATCAATCTTATTCGTTTATTCTACAGAAATCATGTTTAAATAGGTTTGGTATGGGTGTTTAAGTTCTGTTACAAAGATTTCCATTCAGGTCTTTTTATTCGTTAAATAAGGAAGGTTGAACCTCTTCATCCTGCTCTTCAATAACAGGCTTAACTTCTTTTGGATATACCCCTGCCTGAGCAGATATATTTAATAAAACACCGACAGCGGCACAATGAAAAATGACTGCTGTCCCACCATAACTAATGAAAGGCATCGGTAAGCCTGTTGTTGGGAGTAAACCACAATTGACACTTGCATTGACAAAAGCATATATAGTCAGGGTAATTATTATACCACATGTAAGAAAATATCCGAGTGTATCAGGAGAATTTTTTGCCACTATCATTCCCCGCCAAAGAATAATCAGAAAAACAATTATAATTATTGCCGCACCAATGAAGCCATATTCCTCACCAATTACGGAAAAAATAAAATCGCCATACGATTCAGGTAAAAATAATGCACTTTGCCTGCTCTGTCCCGGTCCCAAACCAATAATACCCCCATTACCCAATGCAATTAATGATTGTTGCAGTTGGTAATTAAAAACTTCGACAACTTCGCTTGATTTTGATAATCCAAGAAAGGCCGATACTCTTTGTATTGGATACTTTGCAACAATAGCATAAGAAGTTAGAATCGCCATCCCGACTACAGATAATCCGCTGAGATGAAATAAATTCACATTACCGATAAACATCATTGATATGGATATAACAAGAATAATAAAAGCGGTTGAATGGTTGGGTTGAAGCAAAATCAGAAAGATGACAATTCCGCTCCATATAAGAAGCGGTAGCATACCTTCCTTGAAATCTTTGATATACTCCTGTTTCTTTGTGAGTAAAACAGATAGATGAAGAATAAGAGCAAACTTGGCAAATTCGGAAGGCTGAAACCTGAAAAAACCAAGATTCACCCACCTTGAAGCACCCTTGACTTCTTCTCCTCCAAATAATACAAAAACAAGTAGTCCAATTGCAATTATAAGAAAGAATTTGGAAAACCTGGCTATTAAATGATAATCAATTCTTGAAAAAAGGAGCAAAGTAAGTAATCCTATACCGATTCTTATGGAGTGGCTGAGGAAGAGAGTTTCTCTCGAACCGAATTTTAATTCTGCAAAAGGAGCGCTGGCACTATACACAAAGGCAATGCTGAAAAACATCAGCCCGACAATCGGCAATAGTATATACCAGTCAATATGTCCTATTCTTTTACCCATTCCTGCAATTAATTATCATCCTTTACATTAACAAACCAAAAAAGTCATGCTGAATTCATTTCAGCATCCATAGGTTTTACCCACGTAGATTCTGAACCAAGTTCAGAATGACTTTTAAATAAAGTCCCTCTCCATTTGGAGAGGGATTTAGGGTGAGGTCTTACAAATTGTTTACAATTTGCTTGAACACTTCTCCCCTATGCTCAAAATTCATAAACATGTCAAATGATTTGCAGGCAGGTGTGAATAAAACAATTTCCCCTGATTCTGCAAAATCCTTTGCCTTATGAACAGCCGATTCAAATGAATCAGCTTTGACACAACGAATCATTGATGAATAATGATTGAATATAGAATCCGCTTCCTCCCCAATCGCCACAACGCACTTAACATTCCTTCTAACGAGTTCGTCCAGGGATGAATAGTCATTATTATCCCCTCTTCCTCCTGCAATCCAGACAATCTGTTTGTTGTAACTCGAAAGAGCATACCAAGTCGCATTCACATTCGTTGCTTTGGAATCATTAATGTAATCAACTCCATCCAAAGTTCTCACGAACTCAAGACGGTGTTCTACACCCTCGAAACTCATCAGCGAATCACGAATATTCTCATTACGCACCTCAAAGGCACGCGCGGCTAAGGCTGCTGCCATAGAATTATAGACGTTGTGCACGCCGGGAAGGCGAATCTCATCAAGCTGCATGATGACCTCCTCTTTATTATGCTCCGGAAACCGCATAACCAATTTGCCCTCTTTTGCATAGACCCCGTATTGCACGGGCGACATGGAAAAGTAAGCATTTTCCCCCTTGGTTTGCGTCCTATTTGCCAACGTTGCTGCATCGTCGGCATTCAAAATTACAAAATCTTTTTCAGTCATATTTGAAAAAGTTTTCCACTTTGTTTGAGCATAATCTTTGAAAGTTCCATGATAAACCAGATGGTCTGGTGTTATATTTAATATAATTCCGACATCAGGTCGAAATTCTCTTATCCTGTCTAATTGATAACTACTTACTTCAACTACTAATATTGTGTCTAAATTCAAATCTCTTACAATAGCCGACAAAGGTGTACCGATATTCCCAACAGCGAGTGCCTTTTTTCCTGCCTGGTTTAGTATGTATGCAGTGAGAGTTGTAACAGTTGTTTTCCCGTTAGTACCTGTTATTGCAATCAGCGGATTATTTGGACAGAACTGCCTTGCAAATTCCAATTCACTTATAACTGGAATTCCTCTTTTATCTGCTTCTTCTATTACCCATGCTTTACGTGGTACTCCCGGCGAGGTGATTACGCAATCAGAATTAACTAATGCTTTTTCAGTATTACCACCAAACTCAAAATCCATACCTGCTTCTTTCAGTTGTTCAACTGCTTCTTTACATTCACTTTCAGGTTTCAATTCTGAAACAAAAACATCATGCCCTGCCGTTTTAGCCAGCAAAGCCGCCGCCAATCCACTTCGTGCAGCACCAATAATTGTGTAGTACATATTTTCTCAAATAATAATAAATTAATTTTACAAATTTAAAGGAAAGTAACACTCAAATAATCACTTTTTTCAAATTAAGAGAATTATTAGATTTGCAAAGTATTAATCTGTAAATATTTATATCTAACTTATGAATATTAGCAATTATGATGATATATTAACCACACTTAATGAAGTCCGTGGAGATTTTCATAAAGTAACTTCTGAATTCAAATACATCTTAGAAGAACCAATTTCACTTTACTTTGATTTAAATAAATTAATTGGTTTTGTTGCTGAAGAAGGTGATGATGAAATCAATATTGGTCAGGTATGTTTGACTGCTTTTCGTAGAGTGATTTCATCATTTGTACTTCTCGAAAGCGGTTTCTCATTTGAAGCAAGTATTGTCCTGAGAAATGCTATTGAATTAATCTTAATTGGTATTGATATTACATACAAAAAAGATAGCTTAAAACAATGGATAGAAACACTTGATGATAACTTAGAAGAAAATGGTGATTGGTATTTTAAAGCAAGGAAGATTTATTATAGGGTTATGAATGATAAAACGAATCAAATATACCCGCAGGATGTAAGAGAGAGTGTAATTTTAGAAAAGACTGATAAAGGGAACGGTATTTTTGAAGAATGGAAAAGAATATCTAATGTAAGTTTACACGCACATTCCAAAGCACAAATTATTCCATTATTTTATAAAAAAGGGGAATTTCTATTATTTACCAAAAAAAATCCAAATGATTATAAAACTGATTTTTATCAGTTAAGAAATTATATAATGAATATTATTTCTATCTTGCGTTTTATTCCAAAATACGTCGAAAGACTGCATGAAAGAGAAGTCTTCTTTGAACAAACAAAGGATATCGTAAATAGATTTATGAATATTCAGGATAAAATGAAAAAGGAATATCAATATGTAATTTAAAGGAGGATTTTAGTGAAAATCAAAACATTAAAGGATTTTAAAATTTATAAATTCGATCAAAATCCATTATGGTATATTATATCGTTTTCTTTTGTTCCTTCGGCGATAGCGCCATTTAGTCTTATATACTTAAGTTTCATAATTAAAATATATAATTTATTTTTTATAACCAAATTATTAATTTTATTTTATATTATAATTATTCTAATATTATCCTTGAAATTGAAAGAGGAACAGCGAATCGAAATTAAGAACAAAAATATTGATCTTAATTACCTTTTATGGTCAACTCTATGCTTTTGTGGATATTTTATTTTTTACTCTTTTCTTCCAGATAATCTTTTGAAGTATTTAAATGATGAAAGTTATGATGATAATTTTTTTATTGGTTTAATAACTCTTCTAAATTTATTAATTTCATCATTATATATATTTGGACAAGTATTATTATATATTGTTTTAAAAAAATATTTTTATACTAAATATTATATTCAATGTTCTAGATGTGGTAAATTAAATGAAATTAGAGATCATTGGTTTGAATCAAATAATAATTTCAATAAAATCTCAGACCAAAAATGCGAATTTTGCAAAGAGAATTTAAACTTATATTTTCATACTCAGGTTTTTCCATCAGAAAATTATTTTTTAAAATAAATGCCACAATCATATAATTTAAAATTGGGATTTGATGATCAGAGAATTGCTGAAGCTATTCTTTCAAAATTTTCATTTATTGCAAAACCATCGCTGAATCCAGATGATATTGGAATAGATTTTTTTTGTACAATTTTTGAAAATATCAATGATCAATGCTATCCTAGAAATACTTTTGCTATACAAATAAAAGGTAACAAGGATACAATTGATATTACTGATAAGATTGGCTTATTAGCTGGTTTTGAATTACCCTATTATGTTGGAGTTATTGATAGAAATAATTGTATATTATCAATATATTCTGGTGAATATTTAAATCATTTTTTTACTTTGAAAGGTACAAATCTAAATAGTTATAAAGTTAAAATTAGCCTTTTAGACAGACCAATAACTAAAGATTTTACTAATAGTGAAAAATATTTTTATCGCGAACATATAAAATTAAAAACTTTTTACCTGAATTTTTATAAAATAATCGAATTAAAAATAACAAGAATTTTACATCATGAATTACATTGCTTAATTAATAATATTTCAATTATTCAAAGAAACATTTCTCAAAGATTTTGCGGCGAATTTCTATATGAAGTTGATTTAAATTTAATAAAGAAATTAGGTTTAATAAATGATATAGAAAATAGAAAATATATGAAATTATATGCTGGTATTGGTTCTTCAAAAGTATTTATGCAAAATTTATATTATAGATATGCTGAAGTGTTTGTTAATCTAAATTGGATATTAAAGTCAATCTCTGGTAGTACAAATAGGAAAAAGGAGCATTTCGAAAATGAACTTAAATCAATATATAATTCTATTAGTAAAAATCTGGATAAGTTAATACAAATTGATAGTGATACACAAAATAAATATTCAAAGGATTTAGCTTTAGAATTCAGAGAGAAATTTAAAAAATTACAAGGCTTTTAACACTTCTTCTTTGCTTACTCTCTTCGTATTCAATCCTTCTTCTATTGCTCTACCCAATGCAATATCTTCCATCACATCAGAGATTACATCATAGAATATATCTTTCCTTTCCTCAATCGCCTGACGGAATGCTGTATCAAGAACTTTTCTTGCTGGAGTTTTTACAGTTGGCATTATAAACCTCAATTACTTTAAATAAAATTAATAAGTTTGACGCTTTAAAAATTTGATTATTATATATACAGTTTCAAATATAATCATCATGCATCCCATTTCAAACTTTTTTCCTTATATTTGCTGACTTTTTGATTTGTTAAGTTTAATCTAAATTATATCTCAATGGAGCTAATTAATAATAGATACACCATCTCTGGTGTTGATGTTCTCGACCTGTGCAATAAGTACGGAAGCCCCCTATACGTCTATGACACGGCAAAGATGAAGGAACAATATGAAAAAATGATGGATTCTTTCAAATCCACCCGCTTGAAAATAAATTATGCGTGCAAGGCGTTAACAAATATTAGTGTACTTAAATTTTTCAGGAAGCTCGGTGCAGGGCTCGATACTGTTTCGATTCAGGAGGTCTGGTTAGGATTGCGTGCCGGTTTCGAACCAAAAGATATTATTTACACTCCAAATTGTGTCTCGATGGAAGAAATCAATCTTGCAGTTAAAGAAGGTGTGAGAATAAACATTGATAATATTTCTACACTCGAACAATTCGGCTTGGCTTATGGTAGTACTTATCCAATCTGTATTCGTATTAATCCACATATAATGGCAGGCGGACATGAAAAAATAAGTACAGGACATATAGATTCAAAATTCGGTATCTCAATACACCAGATGCCCCATGTCGAACGAATCGTTAAATCGAGTCATTTAGTCATTGAAGGATTGCACATGCACACAGGTTCCGATATACTCGATATTGATGTGTTCATGCAGGGTGCGGAAATTCTTTTTGATATTTCCCGAAAATTTGAATCAATTAAATATATTGATTTTGGAAGCGGTTTCAAGGTTCAATATAAAACCGATGATTATGAATCCGACATAAATTTACTTGGCGATATTTTATCCGAACGATTCAATCAATTTTGCAGTGAAATAAGTAAAGAACTTATATTGATGTTCGAACCGGGCAAATATCTTGTGAGCGAAGCAGGATATTTATTCGCAAAAGTTAATGTAATTAAACAAACCACTTCAACAATGTTTGCCGGACTTGATACAGGAATGAATCATTTGATACGACCTATGTTCTATGATGCCTATCATCAAATAATAAATGTATCCAAACCTAATGGAAAAACCAGACTTTACACAGTTGTCGGTTATATTTGCGAAACAGACACATTTGGATGGAACAGAAAAATCAGCGAAATTACAGAAGGCGATATTTTGTGTTTTAAAAATGCAGGAGCTTATTGCTTCTCGATGTCATCTAATTATAACTCGAGATTCCGCCCTGCTGAAGTTTTGATTCACAATGGAAATGATTATCTAATTAGAGAACGAGAAGACATAAACGATTTATTGAACAAGCAAATTGAAATTGAATTATAAACAATAATCAAGGAGTTCTTATGAAAAAAATATTTACATTATCTATTCTACTAGTATTATTCGTTCCTATATTGTCATTTTCACAATCAAAATTTGTCGAGCAAAAGGTGGGGCATGCATATTATTTAAGTATTCCTGATTATATGACTCCAACGACCGAGCTAAACAAATCAGCTTCTTTACAATTTCAGAATACATTAAAAGAAGCTTATGTTATTGTAATAGAAGACAACAAGGAACAACTGGATTCTCTCGGTATGAGATTCACTGACCCTCAGGATTTTTATGATAGCTTTATTACAGATTTCACAGCCGATTTGGAAAACAAAAAATTCACCGGCACCAAAAAAATTAAAATCGGAAAAAACAGCGCTGTACAGGCTGAGGTATCTGCTATATTCAATGGTAATCCGATTTGGTATCTTATAACAGTGGTTGAATCTCCTACTCACTTTTATAAGATTATTGCATGGTCACTGGAAGAAAATAAGGACAAGCTGAAACCTGATTATGTGAAGATGGTAAATTCATTTCATGAATAATTATATATGAAAAAAAAATCATTTTAATGTAGGGGTTCAAAATCTTGAACCCCTACTTTTTTTTTATAAAATATGTAACTTTTCCTTTCTTTGTTGTGTCTTTATAAAATAATGACAGAGCTTTTTTTTAAAATTATTTTAAAATTGGGACTATGATTTTATAAATAGATATATCAACACTTTTATTAACAATTGCTTAGGTGACGATATGAAAAAGTCCTATACTTGTTGTTTTATTATTTATATAATAACAATTATCTCTTTATCATTTAACTCATATTCAAAAAACTTTCTTTCTTCAAAAGACCAGGCAACAATATTGAGAAAATCATTGGGTGCTTGGGACAATCAAAAAAATACTGTCAGTAATGTGGAATTATATTCGAGTAATTTTGGAATTATTTGTTCAGATTTGCTAAATATTAGAGGAGGAACTTTTTGGCCTCGAGGTTCAGATGACCAATATATCTATGCCGGTGGCTTTTGGTTTGGTGCAAAAAAGTATTTACCTAATGATTCATTGCCACACAAATTAGTCGAGATTTCTTATAATCCAAATAGCGGTGGTGGATGGTTTGTACCGGGAAGAATAGAAGACGGTGATTTAGCGGATACAACAGATAGCTGTACATACAGAACCTATATTTCAACCGATTTTAAGAAATTTTCGGGTATTCCAAAAGACTTAACTGATGGACCAAATTGGCCACTATGGATTGAACCTGATGATTTATTATCAACCGGATTATATCTTGGAAGTTATGAAAAAGATATTTCTAAGCGTAACAGGACAAATTATCCTTTTGGTCCTGCTTTTGTATCAGGTGAAGACTTTTTTTCTACTTATAAGGATACTGATTTAGAATATTTTGATGGAGGTATAGGGATAAGAAAACCATTAGGATATCCTTTAAGATTGCAGTTCGAACAAAGAATTTTTTCTTGGGGTAATGATTTACTAAAAGATGTAGCAATTATTTATTACAACATAATTAATAAATCTGATGATACATTATTTGATTGCTGGTTTGCTCCTGTTTATGATTTCGATATTGGTAAAATTCCTTCGGTAAATGCACAGAACGACCATTCTCAATTATATAATGAAGATAGAAAATTAAACCTTGTGTTATGTTGGGATGACACACTTGATTTGGGTAACAGAGTAAACGGAATCATGGGATTTTCATTTTTGATGACTCCAACAGTTGATAATAATAATTTTTTGAGAAAAGACAAAAAGATATATTTGCCATCAGAACAACTTGGTCTAAAATCATATAAAAATTGGCGCATTGAACAAGATGTTTGGGATGAAAGAGACAGATATAATATTTTATCAGATGACAAAATAGATACAGCCGAAGGAAAAGGGGATATGAGATTACTATTTTCAACAGGACCTTTTAATATGTTACCGGGTGACACTGCCGAAGTTGCTTTATCAATTCTTTTTGCTGTTCCCGATACAGTTATTGGTATTCAGAAAGTAACTACAACTAAACCTGATTTCACAAAGCTTGTGAATCTTGCAAGATATACTCAAAATTATTTCTATAATAATTTAATTTTAAATATTGAGGATGAGAAAAAAGTAGCAAATTCTGATTATTTGTTATATCCAAATCCTGCTTCTGATATGATTAATATTACAACAGGAAATTCAACTAACATTGATAGAATTGAATTATTCAATCTGCTTGGAGAGAGGATTATTGAAAAAAGTGGAATTTTTTCATCACAATACAAACTCGATACCCGAAATTTGCAGAATGGTTCTTATTTCATTAAAATAAAAACTGGAAATAATACAAAGACAAAATTGTTGCAAATCGCAAGATGATATGTGCTGATTTTTTAATGATTGTAGGGGTTCAAAATCTTGAACCCCTACATTTCTTATTTATGAATATTTTTTATTTATTATTTCTTCGCATCGTTTCAGCATTAATTCAGCCGAATTATCCCATGAAAAGGTTTTTGCCCATTCGACAGCTCCCTCGGATAGTCTTATGAGTTCTGATTGATTTGTCAATAAAGAAAGTATTCGTTCGGAAAGTTGTTTGATATTTCCATATTCATATAGCAAACCAGAAACTCCTTCTTTTACTGAATCTCGCAAACCCGGAACATTCGCAGATATTACTGGAGTGCCGCAGGCATTTGCTTCGATATTTGTAATTCCCCATCCTTCTTTAATTGAAGTGTTGACTACAATATGCGATTTGCTTAATATTTCTGTTTTTTCTTCATCGCTGACAAAACCGTAAAATTTTGTCCTTTCCTTCAATCCAAGTTCTGATACCATTCTTTCAAGTTCCGGCTGGAAGTCTCCCCTTCCGATAAATTCAAGCCTTCCATCGGGTACTTTGTCAGCAATTAATGCAAATGCTTTCACAAGATGGTCAACGCTTTTATATTTTTTCAATCTTCCGAAATATACTATAGTCGGCTTATCAAACTTTGTACATATTTTCATTGGGAAACGTTCCTGCTCTATTGCATTTTGTACAATCGAAAAATTCATACTATTGAAACCTCTTTCGATAAATTCATTCAATGTGCTTTCGGATACAACCGCAAATTGTGTGTTCCGATAAATCTTGTTAACTAACTTCTCGGCAAGATAAACATAAGAACCTGAGATGAATCCCGCCTCACGAAAAATTGCTTTGCCGAAGAAATGATGGCTGATTGCAAGTATCGGCTGTTTCACAAAGCAAGGTGTATAAAATGGAATCTTATTTATATCATCAATGACAATATCATATTTTTCTTCATTACTTAATTTTTTATAAAGCCTACGAACATAATAATTGAAGAAGCTTCTTTTACCCTTACGGACAACTTTTATACCATCAATAATTTCTTCTTCGGATGAACCTTCAAAACTGCAAGTGGCAAGAGTAACTTCATGTCCTTTAGCGGCGATTCGCTTGAATATTTCGTGCAAATGCACCTCAGCCCCACCCCCGAAAGGATTCTTTATGTCCTGCCAATTAAATATAAGAATTTTCATTTTATCCAAAATTGATTGAAATATAAAATTCAATTTATGATTTTGATAATGAATTGCAATAGAAATTGATATCAGTTGATTATATCACAAATACCATTAAATTCACATAATTCTTAAAATAACAGATAATATTTATTCTGATTTAATTATATGGTTCAACAATTTTTCCAATAAAAACAATACCTCCAGAATTTTTTTCTCTGATTACAAAAACAAACGGACGATCAATTCTAACAGTTGGATTTTGTGGAATATAAGAAGTAGGAACCATTTCTACTGAAGTCGCTGCTGCAGCTTCTGTCCCTTCTTCATCCACCTTTATAAAAGTTTTATGTTTTACCTCAGATATGAATAATTTTACATCATTTATCATATTAGAAAAATCTGCTTTTTCTCCATCAAATGAAATTGCCATACCAAGATTCTTCAATGCATCATTAAGTTGTAAATCATATTCAATTTTATATTTGGGCATATAAATATTAACAGAATCATTAAAGAAATTCAACAACCAAAGATTATAATTAGCATCGTTAATTTCATTAATAAAATCATCAATATTTTTCTCTGGCTTTGGCAGAAATATAGTCATAATATAGTTTTTATTTCCGTAAGGTAGGTCCACAGCTTGAAAGTTGTCATTAGAATAGTAAGGAAGTAAAGCTTTCTGATTCATCATTCTACAGGTTTTGCTCGAACTATTCATAAGATAGAATTTCTCATCCTTTGTTTTTGTTGAATCAAATTTAGAATACCAGTTCCCTTTAAAATAAATTGCATTAATCAGGAACATCATACTATTATCATTGATTTCATCAATTATTACCTTGATTTTCCCTCTTGTATTTGTGTTCACCCAATTATTGATAATATCCAATGAAGCAGGGTCGTTAAAATTCAAACCCGATACCTGAGCATTAAAATATTTACTACATACATCGAAAAAACTTTGCTCAAATGAATATGTATTCCTGTACCATATTGAATTGGCTAACTCAAATTGAACTTTATTATCAATATTTAATAAAAGATTTATTAAACTTTTGTAAGAGCTATTCACCTGTTCCATCGTCAATCCCAGCATTTCAAGTGTGTAAAGCATAGAATCACGAGTCAAGCCAGCCGCTCCGTTAACGGTCATTCCTAGAGCCATAGATACACTGAGAGGTGAAATAACAATATTCTTATCTCCTTCCTCACGGTTTACTTCCCTGAAAAGCTTTAATCCGAAAGTATTTCCGGATGACACGAGTTGTTTTTCATCATTTGTTAATTGTCTTACAGGTGTATTTTCAGTAGATTCGGAACAAGAGCCGATAAAAAGTAAAAATGCAAATTCAATTAGATAAAGGATATTTCTCATTGTAAACCTCATATATAATTCAATAAGATTAAAATCCAAAGATAAAACTATTAAAATAAACGGATAAGTTTATATTTTAATTTCTAATCCATTAAATTACCAGTTTTTTTTGAGGAAATTTAATTCGTAATTAGTAATTAAAATTGATTTTTGGCACATTCCTTGAAATACCCTAAATAGAATTTGAGTGAAAATTTAAAGGATGTTAGAGTAGCTCTAAGTTTTGGGGAAAAGAGTATGATTAGCGGATGTAGAATAAAATACACTTGTATAATAATAATCACCATTATGGTGGTTTTGGTTCTTAATGGATGTTCATTATCGAGTAGTGTTCGGCAGGGAAGCCGCACATCTGTTAAGAAACAAACTGTA
>JAKAKE010000029.1 GCA_021824625.1 Bacteroidota bacterium
TTTGACGAAATAAACAACGGTAAGAATTCCGTCCAAAATATGACAGAAGGCATGATTTGAAACTTGTTTTACAATATAAGCTTGATGATAGCTGGGATTTTGGAGGCTCATTCACATTTCAATCGGGGCAGTCATATACAGGTGCTACATCAAGATTTCAATCCCGGTTAATTGACCAGAACTATGGACGTGGAAAGATTGTACCGTCTCAACGATATGGATTGAGGCTCCCTGCATCACATCAATTGAATATAAATGCAAGTTATTCATTTACAACTTTTGGATTGCCATCGAGGCTGATTCTCGATGTGTATAATGTTTATAACAGGAGAGATATTTGGTTCAGGTATTATAATACACAAATGGAAGAGACAAATGTAGAGGATGTAAAGCTGTTGCCTATTCTTCCTTCACTTTCTTTTGAATTGAAGTTTTAATAAAGATAAAAATGATTGGATTAGAAATGAAAAGAATTAAATTTAAAAAAATTGCAACAATATTTGTTGCGATATTCAGCATAATAATTATCAATGCCTGTGAAGATGCCATACCTTCCGATTATATCGAAGAAAAGTTTGTCGAAGCATATCTGATTGTTGATGAGCCAATCAGGAACATTGTGCTGATGAGTACTCAGCCTGTAAATAAGAAATTTGATTATGCAAATAGTCTGATTAGAAATGCAGAAGTGAAAATTATCGGGGATGGGAAAGAATTTATTCTTTCAATTGACACAGCGGGTGAACAGGGGTATTATTTTTCGGATACGACTTATCTTGTGAAGCCGAACACCAACTATAAACTTGAAATCAGTATCCCGGGTTACACAGATACAGATTTAATAACAGGTGAAACAACGACACCTTCCAGATTCAAATATCTTAAAACTCTCGATACACTGCATTATCCGAAGGACACAGTCAAATTACCTGAACTCGATACTTTCAAGTTGGAATGGGAGAAGGTTCCCGGAATTAATTTTTTCATTTTAAATTTAAAATGTATAGATACTATTGAATACGGCAAGTATCTGACACCAAAAACCGAAGAAAAAAACCGCAGAATTGTACGCCCCTGGAATGAAGACTGGATGTTCAAAGAACAATCAAATTCAGGCTTTATACCGAATACAAAAACTGCTGTCGTTTGGCTCTCATTCAAATGGTTCGGCATACATGACGTTAGTATCTTTGCCCCTGATTCCAATTACCTGAAATGGTTTCTGCAAAATACTATCAAAAACCAGTACGACCCGCTTCTCGGAAGTGTTAAAAATGCTATCGGTGTTTTCGGTTCTGCTTCCGTAGTAAGGGACACTTTTTTCCTTGTGAAAAATCAACCGTAGCTGAAGAATTTTCAATTTTCAATTTTCAATTTTCAATAAATTTTAAATATTCAAATTTTCAATTTCATTTGTCTATAAACCAGTTAGAATGTTAGCTTTTTAATTGCACACAGATGACACGGATGCGACTGATTTTCACGAATCTGTGTATGTCAGTTTTTATCTGTGTTATCAGTGTCCTATTCTTTTATCATTTTCAATTAATAACTATTTCACAATAACAAACTTACCAGAATACGTGTTGCTTCCAGCTCTCACAACACAAAAGTAAATCCCGTTCGGTAGATGGGAGCAGTCAAAATCAATCCGTTTGCCTGATGTGTTTTGCGTGAGCAGTTCATTGCCGAGACAATCGAATATCGAAACACAGGTATTGCTTATTAAATCAGAAGGAAATTCTATTGTGATTTTATTCGTTGCAGGATTGGGTAAGATTTTAATACCATTATTTGATATTTGTTCGTAGTTTTTATCATCAGAATTGAGTATAACACCACCTTCACGGAAGACCGATAGACCGCCGTAAGATGTAGCAATCCATTTATTGTTATACTTATCTACTGAAATTGATAAAACATCATTATAAGGTAAGTTAGAATTTTCATATTTATATGTTTTCCAGTTTGTTCTATCGAATTTATACAGACCACCACTTTCGTTAAAAATATTTCTCCACCAATCAGTATCAGATGTACCAATCCAAATTGCATTAGACTTATCAATTACTATTGAAGATATTTCATTACAAGCTAATCCTGAATTTAAAGTATTATAAAGAATCCAATTTGAACCGTCAAATTTAATTAATCCATTTAATGTACCAATCCACTTAATACCTTCATCATCTATAGCTATTGTTGTTGCATAATTCAACGGCAGACCTGTATTTGAATCATTATATAATGTCCAATTATTCTCATTAAACATTACTAAACTGCCGTTATAAGATTTTTCACCATCCCCAAAAGACCAAGTACCTATCCATTTATTATCATATTCATCAATTGTAATACCTTTAATCATATTTGATGTTAATCCTGAATTATGTGTATTATAAATAGTCCAATTTATATTATCAAATTTTGCTAGACCTCCCTCAAAATAAAGTGAATCTTTTTCAAATAATGGTTCAGTTCCAATCCATTTATTTCCTAGACTATCAATAGTTACGGTAGTAATAAAATTTGATGGTAAATCTGAATTCTGATTATTATAATTTGTCCAATTGTATCCATCAAATTTAAATAATCCGTTCCCATCTGTACCTATCCAAACAGTTCCATCTTTTTCATATACAATTGCATTGACAAAGGTTTCAGGCAACTCTGAATTTGATTTATCATAAACTTTCCAATTTGTTCCATCAAAATGTACGAGTTCTCTAAAAGTACCTATCCATACATTTTGTGGTGATTGAACAGCTAATGACCTAATGGTATTGTTTGGTAAACTGGAATTGGACAATTTAATTTTTGTCCATTCATTACCATCAAATTTAGTTAATCCACTCCAGGTTCCAATCCATTTGTTTCCATCACTGTCAATAAATATTTTACTTACTATGTTTGATGGTAATTCTGAATTAAATTCGTCAAAAATTACCCATTCATTTCCATCAAATTTTGTAAGTCCCCCTCCTAAATATCGCTTCTCATTTAAATAATACACACCAGAACCCATCCATATTGTTCCATTTTTGTCAATTGCTAATGTATGTATATTATTGTCAGGTAAACCAGAATTATCATCATTATAATTAGACCAATTAATTCCATCATATTTAAAAAGTCCCAGCCCTTCCGTACATACCCAAAAAATATTATTTTTATCAATAACAATTGAGCTAACACCATCATCATAGAATGATAAATTGTAAAATGTCCAGTCAAATCCATCAAATTTTGTTACACCTCCACCTGTCCAGTAGTTATCAAATTGCTGAAAATATGACCAAGTTCCAATCCATTTGTTATTATTTTTATCAATAGTTATAGTTGTAACATAATTTGAAGGAATTCCTGAATTTGATATGTTATAAATAATCCAATTTACTCCGTCGAATTTCGCCAATCCTCCTCTTATATTGTTTGCACGATAAGTAAAACAAGGTCTGGTTGCGACCCATATATTATTATCTTTATCAATTATAACATCATTAACATAATTAGAAGGAATTTCAGAATTAGATGAATCATATATTGTCCAATTTAATCCATCAAATTTGGCTAAACCTCCTTTAGTACCAATCCATTTATTCCCAAATGAATCAATTGCAATTGATAATATTTGATTATTTGGTAGCCCTGAATTCCAACGATTAAAAATTTCAAATTCATAAGTTGATTTGTTAAGTTTGATCAATCCACCATTATACGTCCCAACCCAGAGATAATTTCCTTCTTCTTCCATAGATAAAACATAATTCCCGGAAGTATAATTCACCCACTCTGAATTTTGTGCATAACTGGTTTGGGATTCTTCGGCTATTAGCAGAATGAAAAATAATAATACAAGTAAATAAATCTTTTTCATAATAGTGTCCGCTTTTTTCTATAATGACACATAAAACCTAAAAAGGTCTCAGAAAATTTTAAATTATTTTATTTTAAATTCATTGAAAATTGAAAATTTTAAATTGAAAATTCTTATATACATTCCATAAATAATACAATCTAATAATATTTGATTTCCAATTTCGTAATTTTGTAAATAAGATAAAGGGCTGATTAAGCCCTTTGTTTATTTGTTCAAATGAAAGGATTGTATGAAAAATTATAAAGAGCTTTTAAAAATTGACTCAGAAAATATGTTTGATGTGCTGAAAAACTTCCCACAACAAATCAATGATGCCATTAACATTGGAAAAAAAATTATTCCAAATAATGAAATAAAAAAATGTGATAAAATTGCAGTACTTGGTTTGGGCGGCTCGGCTATCGGAGGTGACTTGCTGAGGTCATATTCTGAATTCACAAAAGGTGCTGACCATTTATCAATTAATGTTTACAGAAAGTATAATATTCCAAATACTATTGATGAAAATACATTTGTTATTGCGAGTTCCTATTCAGGTGGAACCGAAGAAACAATTCAATCATTTAAAGAAGCATTAACCAAAACCAAAAATATAATAATAATTTCCACAGGTGGAGAACTTGGAAAACTTGGAGAAGAAAACAACATATCTGTAATAAAAATTCCATCGGGATTAATGCCGAGATGTGCAATCGGGTATTCCTTTTTTGTTATGCTCTATGTTTTAATGAAATATGGATATTTTAAACCTGAAGCGATTGAAGAAACTGAAAAGGCTATTATTGAGATAAATGAAAAGATTATTTTAAAATCCGAAATATATTCAAATATTTCTGATGGGAATTCTGCAATTGATATTGCGGAAAAATTAGTTGGGAAAATTCCAATAATATATTCTTCGATTGAAAGGATGGATTCTGTTAATTTGAGATGGAGATGCCAAATCCAGGAAAATGCAAAAAATCTTGCCTTCGGGAATTACCTTCCCGAAATGAACCATAATGAAATCAATGCTTTCAGTTTTCCTGCTTCAATCACAAGCCATTCAATTATAATTATGTTAAGGGATGTTGAAGATAATTCACGAATTAAAATGAGATTTGATGCTCTGAAAGAAATATTGAATGAAAAAGTTGATAATATTATTGAGTTAAAGGGTGATGGGAAATATCTTCTAACCCGAATGTTTGAAATGATTTACTTAGGGGATTGGATATCGTATTACCTTGCATTATTAAATGGGATTGACCCGACACCGATACCATTAATAACAAAGCTTAAGAATATACTTTCTGATAAATAAATAATTGATTTATAAGGAAAAACATAAGATTAACATAAATTCATAAGCTCCACAATAAATTGAAATATTTGGCAGTTACAAAAAATATTATTAATTTTGTAATTCCTGAATTATTATTTTAAATAATAGGCGATAAATATGGCTATTAAAAGGAGATCGAGAAGGGCGAAGTATTTGACTCTTTATTCACCTTTTCTTATGAAGGAGACTAAGCATGAGTTAATCGGAGAACCTATTGAAACAGAAAAAGGGAGGCATCAATGGGCTCGGTGCACACGCAGCAGACATTCTCAGCTTGTAAATCTTGATGCGATTGAAGCTGAAGTTGATAAATCAAGGGCAGTTGTCCATATTTCAAGAGAAGATGCATTGAAGTATTCCCCCAAGGAAGAATATCAGATTGGCGATGTTATTTTCCATTCAATATGGGATGATGTCGGCATCGTCAGGGCAAAAGAAGTAACAAGTACAGGCGGTAAAGCCATACTTGTCCAATTTGAAAAAAACAGCGAAAAAAGATTAATTGAAAATTTTTCAACTAAAATCAGGAGATAATTTGTGATTGGCGTAACGATTCAAAACAATGAAAATATTGACCGCGCTTTAAGAAGGTTTAAAAAGAAATACGAAAGAAGCGGAATCCTCAGAGACTACAAAAAACGTACAGCATTTATGAAACCATCAGTCGAGAAAAGACTTTCCAGACTTAAAGCGGCAAGACGCCAGCAAAAAGCAATAATGGAAATGGAATAATTGTCAAGTGTAATACCTGACTGTTAAATAAAATTGAAAAGAAAATTTGAATTATTATAAGCCTGTTCATTTTCGAGCAGGCTTTTTGATTTACAGAACTGTATTAATAAACAAATAAATATTCAATCCTGACACAAACAAACCAATAATCCAGAGCATTATACTATCTTTCATATCATTGGCAAAACTTCCCATCACTTTTTTGGATGAAGTCAGGTATATCTGCAGAAAAATTGTAAAAGGTAACTGAATGCTCAGCAACATTTGAGATATAATCAATCCCGTGAATGGATCTGATATAAAATATATTAACACAACTGCGGATATCAGTACAATTCCAACTCCCAGCCTTGTGTGGTTATCTTTAATGTCATAAGGCTCGCCAAATACACCGGCAAAAATCGAACCTCCTGCTAAGCCCGCAGTTACACTTGAAGCAACTCCTGCGAACAACAAAGCAATTGCAAATATTATTGATGAGGCATTGCCGACTAACGGTTCGAGCATTTTCTGTGCCTGCCCAAGTTCGTCAACTTTTATACCTACTGTAAAGAAAGCGGCTGCTGCGAGAAGTATCATGGAACTATTTATTGCCCAGCCGATAATCATTGAGAATAATGTATCGTAAAATTCATATTTAAGCTGATGTTTGATTACTTTTTCATCTTTCAAATTCCATTGGCGGCTTTGAATAACTTCTGAATGTAGAAAGAGATTATGAGGCATAACAACAGCCCCCAGCACACTCATAATAATTACAATCGAACCATGGGGAAATGAGGGTGTAACCCATGAAACTGCGGCTTGTCCCCATTCGATATCGACCATGCTGAGTTCGAATACAAAAGATAATCCGATAAGAGAAACAAAACCGATTATCCATTTTTCTATTTTCCGGTATGAATTTGAAAACAGCATCCATGCAACAAAAATCAGTACGAACAGGACACCAATGTTAATAGGAATTTTGAATAGCATTTGCAAAGCAATCGCACCTCCGAGTAATTCTGCAAGTGCTGTTGATATAGCCGCAAGGATTGCAGTTGATAAAACCGTTCTCGAAAGCCAGGGTTTCATAAATTTTGTAGCCGCTTCAGACAGGCATAATCCGGTTGCAATTCCAAGATGCGCAGAATTATGTTGAAGAATTATGAGCATGATTGTTGAGATTGTTACCATCCACAACAGAGTGTAACCATAGTTTGAACCTGCCGCTACATTTGAAGCCCAGTTGCCGGGGTCAATGAATCCGACCGTAACCAACATCCCGGGGCCTATATATTTCCAAATGTCCGAAGCCATAAGGCTGGGCTTTTGTTTCTCGGTAAATATCTGTTTTATTTTTTGTTTAATCATATATATTTATGGTTTGATATTTTCATAATTGATTGTAGGGGCAGAAAATATTCTGCCCCTATATCCATAATTTCATTTTACATTTTACATTTTACATTTTACATTATTTTATCGTCCACGGCAATTTTTCCAAATCAACATTTCCCCCTGATAAAATTATACCTATTTTACTTCCTTTCAAATCAATTTTATTTTCGAGTAAAATACCGAGAGTGATTGCCGAAGATGGCTCTACAATTATTTTCATTCTTTCCCAAATTAATCTCATTGCGCTAATAACAGCATCATCAGAGACAGTTATTATTTTATAAATGTGATTTCTTATTATCTCAAATGTTAGCTCACCGAGTGATGTCAATAATCCTTCGCAAATTGTTTTGGGTTTAACCATTGGAATAATTCTGTTCTCAATTAAGGAACGGTATGCATCGTCGGCTCCTTCGGGTTCTGCGGCTATTACTCGTGTTGATGGAGACAAGTCAGAAACAGTTGTTAACGTTCCGCTGAGGAGGCCTCCTCCTCCAACCGGGGTTATTATATAATCTAAACTTGAAACATCATTGATTAATTCCAATGCAGATGTACCTTGTCCTGAAATAACATTGAAATTATTATATGGGTGAATAAATGTTGCTCCTGTTTTTTTAACCACTTCTTCAAGAGTTGATTCTCTTGCTTCGAGTGTCGGTTCACAAAAAATAATTTCAGCACAATATCCTTTTACGGCTTCAATTTTCACATTTGTAGAATTTGATGGCATGACAATATATGCTTTTGTCCCTCTTATTTTTGCCGCAAGTGCAAGTGCCTGAGCATGATTGCCTGAAGAATGAGTGGCAACTCCTTTTTTTATTTCCTCATTCGATAAAGATTGTACAGCATTAGAAGCACCACGAAATTTGAATGCTCCGACTTTTTGAAAGTTTTCACATTTAAAAAATAAATCGGCACCAACGATTTCGTTGATGCTTTTACTTGATAGTATAGGTGTCCTGTGAATAAAAGGTTTTATTCTATCAGCGGCACTATATACATCATCAATTGAATGAAAAATCAATTTTAACCTCTTTTCCAATTCATCAAAAATTATTTAATAAATCTTTTTAGATTTGAAACTAATTGCTTTGTCAATATTAACAATATTTGATATAATTGAAAAAATGAATTTATTAATTGAGGAAATAATCATGGAAATTAATCTAAGACTTGACAGAAATATGAGAATCATCGGCACTTCGGAGCTGGGGTTTGAAACTGTTTTCGATACACATCCATCTGTCGGTGGAGAAGATACAGCTCCTGCACCTATGGAAGTATTTCTTCAGGCTATGGCGGCATGCTCTTTTATGGATGTTGTGAGCATAATAAGGAAAAAGAGAAAAGAGGTGATTGGCTTGGATATTAAAGCAGAAGCTGTGAGAGCAACTACTCATCCTAAAGTTATAACCGATGTACACCTGACTTTTGTTCTGACAAGTCCGGATGCAGAACAGGGGGATTTGGACAGGGCTGTTGAGCTATCGCAAAAGACTTACTGCGGTGCCTCGGCAATGTTCCAGCGTTCGGGATGCAAGGTTACATGGGAAACAATAATTAAAAGACCTTAGTAAGAAATCCCTGTCAGGAGTTACTCCTGACAGTATAACCAAAATATTTTTATTTAGTTATATCAAATTCGTCCAGAATTTTTCCATAAATATCATATACTTTGAATTTGAGTTCTTTTGGAGATGCTTCAACAATAGCATAATGATATTCTTTAGCAGATTTTTTTACATAATCTTTAGTCTCTGGTGAATAAAGAGGAGCACCGCCACCCCCAACTACAAGGTGGCAAATTTTACCTACAAGATTTCTTTGATAAAAGTGAGAGTGTCCTGCTAAAACTACTGATACATCATTCTTTTCAAATATTTTATCGGATAAATCATATAAGGATTTATTATCTCCTTGGCCGCCTGCACAATATACAGGTTCATGTAATACAGCAATCTTCCAAATCTTGTTTGAACTTTGCAAATCCTTTTCGGCAAATTTATATTGTTTGCTTCCTTTTTTTAATGACTCTTCTGTATTAAGAATAAGAAAATGAATATCACCATATTCAAAAGAATAAAAATAATCTGAACCTGAAATATCTGAATTTGGCCCCTGTAGAAAAGCATCGCTGGTATGGCTTGAACCCTCATGATTGCCGAGAGAATTTACAAAAGGGACATTTTTGTCAAGGTTCAATTCAGATTCCGTAAAAAATTCTTTTTTCCATGTATTATATCTGCTGTCAAAACATAAATCACCTGTGTAAACCGATATAAGAGGGGAGTGTTTTGTAATTTCTTTTGATATTATCGAATGTATATCTGGATTGGAACGGCAGTCACCCATGACAGCGAATTTGAATGAGGAGCCAGGTTTTGCCGAAGAAGTGAAAGTTCCTGAATATAAACGATCCCCGTCACTTAAATTATAAGTATAACTGCATCCGGGTTCGAGATTGTTTAAAAGAACTCTGTGAACAAAAACATTTTTCTTTTCTTTTACTTTTACATAAAATGATGTTTTGCCTGTCATGGTAATAGCAGGGTTATTTTTGTGATAGTTAATTAAAACATCATCTTTTGAATCTGTTTCAACCATGACGATAATGCTGTTGCCTGAAACTGCCTGTAAATAAGGCTGCATCAGGATTTTTGCATTTAATGACAGTACCTGAAAGATTAATAATAATATGATTACTGATTGTAATAAAATAGATTTTTTTCTCATTTGAAAACCCTAAATCATTTTGTGTGAAAACAGAGAATTTAAACGGCAATAGATTGATGGTATTGTAAAACAATTGCGAATTGCATAAAGAATTAACAATTAAGTAGGATGATTTATTTATTCTTTAAATAATTAAAAGCTTAATTTTATTTTTTTTTTACTATTTAATATCATTATCATTCTTATGAGGTATTTCTAAAAGTTCATTTTCAGTCACATTAAATAAATACCAATTATTATCAAAATACCAAAAACCAAAATTAATTACTTTGTTGTTTGATTGAATTTTAATGACGTTTGTTGTGTAGTTTCTTTTTGGTGTATAAGTAACAGTTGTATCAAAAATTATCAGATATTTTTTTCCTGTAAAATTATTTTTAAAAAGTTCTTTTCCCCTGTCTTTCATAAATCTTAACATGTGTTGTTCAGAAAACGGAGAAATCAATCTGCTTCCTTTTATAATGGATTCATAATTCTCAGGATTATTAATTAAATTACTAATGAAATCATATTTCTCCTTTTCCTTATCATTGCAGGAGAAGAGCAATACTATAATCATCACAATTAATATTTTTTTCATTTAATAAAATCCAATTTGTACAACATGTTTGCGAATATTTTTAATGCTTTTCAATATTCCTTTTTTTTCAAAATTGTTATTTACAGTATCCTGCAAATCAGCAAGCATAAATTCTAATTTAGCTTTTTCTTGAGCCGGTATATAATATGCCCTGAACTCGGGGTCTTTCTTCTGCTCCTCAAAATATTTTTCATGTCTTGTTTCATTATTCATTTTTTCTCCTTTGTATAAAATTCTCTAATCAGGCAATATAACAGCTTTTCCCCTGAATACCTTGATCCATCTGGGTACTGAATCAATGAAGATTACAAATACTGATGCAATAATTATACAAGTTAAAATAATGTTTATTAATCCTGTTATTTCCTTGCCGGGTTGATTGAGCATTGGAACATAAATATTAAAAATATTCATATATCCTGCTGTAACAGTTACTACACCAACGAAAATGAGGGGTATAAGAGTTACCCATACATATTTTGTTTTTCCCCGGTTTAAAATATATGATGTACCGACTACCAGTGCTGCTGTTGCAAGGAGTTGATTGGCAGAACCGAACATGGGCCAGATGGTCGAAACAGAACCGGTATAAATAAAATATGCCCATGCAAAAACAATTAAAGCACTCGATATAATTGTACCCGGAAGCCAGTTTGTGTTGCCAAATGGTTTGTAGAATTTACCAACAAATTCCTGAAGTATAAATCTTGATATTCTTGTTCCCGCATCAATCACTGTCAGTATGAATAATGCTTCGAACATAATTGCAAAGTGATACCAATAGGACATTAATCCTTTCAAGCCGGGGATAGCAGAAAAGATCTGAGCCATACCGACTGCCAGCGAGACCGCACCTCCGGTTCTTCCGGCAATTTCTTCACCTACCTCACGGCTTAATTCTGCCAGGTTTGTTTGAGTGAAACCCATCGCTTTCAATTGGCCGGCAACTAACGGAAATTTATCAACGGGAACATTGATTTGGAAATAATCGAGTGGGAACAGGCTTGTAGCTGCGATTAAAGCAAGTATGGCTACTAAACCTTCAATCAGCATTGAGCCGACTGCAATCATCTTGATTTCTTTTTCCCTGAATATCATTTTCGGAGATGTACCTGATGAGACAAGTGAATGGAAGCCTGAGATTGCACCACAAGCTATTGTTATAAATAAGTACGGAAATAATGGACCCGGAATTATGGGGCCTCCCCCTGAAACAAACTGTGTAACAGCTGGCATTTTAATATCTGGTGCTACTACTATTACTCCAAACGCAAGGAAGAAGGCAACTGCAACTTTCATAATCGAACTGAGATAATCTCTCGGAGAAAGCAGGAGCCAAACCGGTAATATTGAAGCCAATGCTCCGTATATTGCTATCATTATTGTAAGTGTATGGTGGTCGAATGAGAAATAAGGAGCAAGGAAAGAATCGGGAATGTATTTGCCGATAATTACAGATGCTGTTAATAAAATTACCCCCATAATTGTGGCTTCGGCAGTTTTCCCTTTCCTGAATTTGAACATCCATACACCCATAAAAAGTGCAATTGGAATAGTCATTGCAATCGTAAATGTTCCCCATGAGCTTTCGGCTAATGCATTAACGACAACTAAACCCAAACCTGCAA
>JAKAKE010000191.1 GCA_021824625.1 Bacteroidota bacterium
CCGATTTCTGTATATTAATATTTCTTGAAGCGGAGGTAAATACAGCATGAGGATATTCAAATTCAATAGCTCTTAAATCATTCACATCCTCAATTAAATCAACTTTGTTCAGAACAAGAATTACAGGCTTATCGCTGATTTTCAGGCTTTCCAGAGTTTCATTAACTACTTTTATATGCTCCCTAAAAAAATTATGAGACACGTCGACTACATGAATTAAAATATCAGCTTCAGATGCTTCAGCAAGGGTAGTTCTAAAGGAAGCAATCAGATTGACTGGTAGTTTCCTGATAAAGCCCACCGTGTCCGAAATGAGTGCCTTAGCTCCTCCCTGAAGATTGAATGACCTTACGGTTGTATCGAGAGTGGCAAAGAGCTTGTCTTCTACATATACATCAGCATCAGTAATTGCATTCATCAAAGTTGATTTACCGGCATTTGTATAGCCCATGAGTGCGAATTGAGTGAACTCGTTTCTACCTTTTCTCTGCTGTTCTCTCTGAACTGAGATATCCTCGAGTTTTTCTTTTAGTTTCTGTATTTTAATTTTCAACATTCTGCGGTCTGTTTCAATCTGGGTTTCACCGGGACCTTTTGTCCTGATGCCTCCGTATTGTTTGGACAAGTGAGTCCACATCTTGGTTAATCTTGGCAGAAGATATTGGGATTGAGCCAGTTCAACTTGTACCTTTGCTTCCTGGGAACGTGCATGCTTTGCGAATATATCGAGTATAAGCCCGCTTCTGTCAACAACTTTAATTTGTAAAGCTTTTTCCAGATTTCTAAGCTGCATGGGAGAAATGTCGTCATCAAAAATGATAAGAGTAATTCCCTTCTCTTCGATGATTAACTTAATCTCTTCCAATTTACCGGTTCCGATAACTGTAGAACGGTTGGGATTAGCCAGCTCCTGGTATATCTTTTCTATAATCTCAGCACCTGCAGTTTCGGCAAGAAACTCCAATTCGTTTAGATGCTCAAAGGCTATAACTCTGTCGGCACCTTTCTTTCCTATGGCAATAGCAATAGATTTTTCTTTTGTTTCAGTAAAATCGTGCAAATAATTTCCTTATTTATTAATTCGCAATTATTCACGTTTAGTATGGTGAAATATTGATTTGAGGATTTGTTACTCACCAGAAATAATTTGCTTAAGTGAAAAATATTTGCTAATTATGAATATGCAAAAACAACGAATATATATTGATACTTCGGTAATTGGAGGTTGTTTTGACGAAGAATTTCAGGAATGGTCAAATAAGCTATTTGATGATTTCATAAATGGCAAACGCATTGCAGTCATATCTGATTTAACAATTGCAGAATTGAACAGAGCTTCAAAAGAAGTTTCAGGTAAGCTATTACAATTACCGGAAGAAAATGTAGAATATATATTAAGAAATGAAGAATCAAACTATTTGGCAAGTAAATATATTGAGAATGGGGCTCTAAGCAATAAATATTATGAGGACGCTCATCATATTGCTCTCGCAACAATAAATAATACAAATATTCTGGTTAGCTGGAATTTTAAGCATATTGTTAATATGAGCAGAATTACAATATATAATTCGGTAAACATTCTATTAAACTATAAAACTATGGAAATAAGGTCACCAATGGAGGTGGTGGAATATGAAGACTAAAACATTTGATTGCGTTGAAATGCAAAGAAAAATTCGTGACAGCTTTTGGACAGAATCGAATGGTGATATCAATAAATTAAATCAAATTATTGATTATGAATTGAGTAAATCTGATTTATATAAAAAAATAAAAGATAGAAAAGAAAAACAGATGGTTCCTGCTTGAAAAAGTTAAATCTCAAATAATATCATATTTACTTCAAAATTAGTTTTATAAAAGACTTTGTTAATTCATTATTTATCCTTGGGATTGCAAATCTTGTACCACTAATAATAGGTATTATTCTATGCATTGATGACACATGGTCTTTTATACATTCAAGACCAATTGCTTTAATTTTTTTTATTTTATCCTTAATTTTAGGATTCATTTGGATTTTATTAGGTTATATTTTTTTTAGAAAGTATTGTTTAACTAATAATATATCTCTACTCAAAAGCAAGTATGGAATTTTATTACTCATTTATTTAATTCCGTATTTATTAATTATATGTTTGGTTGTCTTAGCTATTATAATTACATATTTGTAATTAGGAATTATGATTTTATTTTATTATAATTTCTATGAATTTTCTCAAAATTCCCTTCTTTCCCAAATTTTTTGTAATTTTATTTTTTTTAAATGAATTAGTTAATAAAATTTGAGTTTTGTTATGCCTTTGACAAAAGATTCGATATTAAAAGTTGTTAAGCCGCTTTGCCCTGAAGCCGGAACTTATGAACATAATAATCAATTATCTATTTTAATTCCTAAAGATAAACTTCAGGTTGTAGCACGTGAGCTTAGGGATAATCCTGAAACCGGCTTTGACATGTTGATTGATATTACAGCTATTGACTGGTTGAAATCCAATAATAGATTTGAAGTTGTTTATTTTCTTTATTCAAACAAGCATAAAACCAGGCTTCGCCTGAAAGTTCCTGTTGAAGAAGAAATTCCCGTTTGTCCTACTGTTACAGGTATCTGGGAAAGTGCCGCGTGGTATGAGAGAGAAACATATGATATGTACGGAATCAAATTTGAAGGACATCCTAACTTGCGACGCTTTTACATGCCCGAGGATTATGTTGACCGGGAATCAGGTGAACCGGTTTATCCTCTGAGAAAAGATTACCCATTAATGGGAGTACCCGACACTTTGCCACTGCCGCCTTATCCTGAGAAGTATGGTGATTTGAAATAGGTGTTCATCATTTTAAATTCTTCGACTAAGCTCAGAATGACAAATTTCCATGTAATGGATTCTGAACCAAGTTCAGAATGACAATGAAAAAAGAAAAGGTTTAATTACCATCTTTAAGGTATTGAATGGCTTCATCAACAGTATCTGAATAATCGAAAATACCGTCAAGCTGTGAAATACTGAGCATTTTCATAACCATTTTCTTAACACCGACGAGAATGATAGGCGCTTCGGTGTCCTTCAATTGCCGGTTAGCGAGTAGCAATGCTCCAAGCCCTGTGCTGTCAACATGCTCGACAAAAGACATATCTAAGACAAGCGCTTCCAGTTCCGGCTGGCACAATATAAGCAGCTCTGCTTTTAACTGTGGTGCTATGTCAGCATCCAGCTTATTATTCTTCAAAGTAAATATTGCTATGTTGTCATGTCTGTCAATTGAAAATCTCATACACTTGTCTATTTAGATATTTTTAATATTTTTGAAACTACAAATTAATTATAGAAGTTCAATTATCAAAGTTTTTTTGTAGATTTTAATGAAAAGAGGTGAACCCGGCAGTATTCTGATTATCAGATTAAGTTCTATGGGAGATGTCGTTTTAACTACTCATCTCGTTCGTAATCTAAGAATTGCTTTCCCTAAAGCAAGGATTGATTTCATTACTGCAAAACCATTTTCAGAGATTTACCGTTTAAATCCTCATATAACAAATTTATATGAATATGACAAAAACTGGGATAATTCAGATATAAAGATGTTTAAAAAAAATATTATGGAAAGTTGTAATTATGAGAAATATGATTTACTCATTGACCTGCAGAGAAATATCAGGACTTTGCTGCTAAGAAAAGGACTTGGAAAAAAAATTGTTAAAGTTAGGAAGAACAGGTTAAATAAACTTTCATTAGTATATCTCAAGAAAAATATTTTTAAGGAAATTAAACCAATACCTGAAATTTATTTCGATACAATTTCGGAATTTAATGTTAATGATGATGGTAAAGGGCTTGATCTTTGGCTTCAAGAGGATAAAGCAAGTGGTAATTATCTGACATATTCAAAAAATATAGTAAATAATGATAAGATTAGTATCGCAATTGCACCCGGAGCTTATCATACGACAAAAAGGTGGCTGCCTGAAAGATTTGCTGAGCTTATAAAAGTATTGAAGAAAAATTATAATGCTGAGACAACTCTTATTGGAGGTATTTCCGATATTGAAATTACAAAAAAGATTATTGAATTATCAGGTGAAAATGTTATTGATAATAGTGGTTCTGATTCAATCATCAGCACAGCAAAAATAATTGATAATTGCAATTTACTAATAACAAATGACACAGGTTTGATGCACATAGCTGCAGCGAGGCAGGTAGCTGTTGTGGCAATATTCGGTTCTACCGTTAAGGATTTCGGTTTTACACCTTTCAGAGTGAATCATTTTGTCGTAGAGAAGGATATACCTTGCAGGCCCTGTACACACATTGGAAGAAATTCTTGTCCCAAAGGGCATTTTAATTGTATGAATGATATAAGTGTTGACGATGTTTCTAAGGCTGTCGAGTCAATTTTAAATAATAATTCGAATCGAAAATAAATGACTCAGAAAAATGAAAAATGGTTGATTGCTATTGTTTTTGCTTTAATGGCAATTATCTTGTTCATTAATCTTGGTACAGGCGAGATACAGCCTTGGGACGAAGGTTTGTATGCTATAAGAGCAAAAAGCATTCTTCATTTTAATGATTTTTGGGACCAGACTGCATACTCTCCCGGAGGTTTGTATTCTTCGACCTATCCTCCTTTAACGATATGGTTCATTACGGGGGCGATGACAATATTTGGTGAAAATCCATTCTCAGTCAGGCTTTTCTCAGCTTTATGTTCCATTGCTTCTTTAATATTTATTTTTCTTATTTCAAAACGTTTTGTATTATTCAAATTTTCAGTGATGGCGGTTATTCTGACCGGAGCAACTTTTGTCTGGAATAAATTTTCCCGTGAGGGAATGACTGACATACCTCTCACATTCTTTTTCATACTAAGTTTTTGGGCATCAATAAAGCTCAGAGAATCAGATAAAAAGAAGAAATTGATTTTATATTCACTTATCTTCGCAGTTGGATTCGCCTCGGCACTAATGACAAAGATTGTTATTTCTTTTCTTCCTTTGCTCTTTGTTCTCATAACCTTTGTTGAAAATGATAATAAAAAATGGTATTTTATATATGCTTCAATTGCCGCAATAGCTCTTGCTTCGCCTTGGTATATATATATGATAAGCCAACATGGAGCACCTTTTTATAAAGCTCTATTTGTCCCTCATATTTATTCTGTAGTGGAAACAAACAGCCCTAAACTTGGTGTGCTGTATTATCTGAATCAATTATTGGTTTCGAATCCATTTATCTTGTTTTCATTTATATTTATCTTTCTACTTATTTCAAAAACTATCAGGAATAAAATAATTGAATCAGTTAAAAACAAATATGTTCTTCAATCAATTGTAATTTGGTTCACTTTATCTTTCATCGTTTTATCTTTATCAAGAACAAAAATGCTACATTATGCTGTTTATATGGTTCCACCTGCAATTTTAACAGCAGTGGTATTTATTGAGAATTTCAAAAATATAATAAGGAATAACAGGGTAACAGGTATTTTAATTATTTGTATTGTTGCAATGATAGTATGGTCTTTCAGTCTCGACTTGAGACAGGATTTGAAATTACTCTTTACAAATTATATTTTATCTTTCGAATCATTTGCATTCATATCAAGTATAATTATATTATTTGCGGTAGTATTAATACTTCCCGGCTCAATAATAAAAAAATATACTTCGAATTATTTAATTCACATCTTTTATATTTTATCATCAGTGCTATTAATAAATATAATAGTGTTGAATTCATATTATAGGTTAGGACATTCCTACGGCGCAGAAAAAGCTGCAGGATTTGTACTTAATTCCAATGATAATTCATTTGTTTATTTATACAATGAGGCAACTGCTGCTGACTCTCTCAATCCACAGCTTGCATGGTACACCAAAGGAATAATGAATCATTGGATTAAAGGAAAAACATATAAACCTTATCCATTACCATTTAATCAGAAATTGTCTGAAGTTTTAGAAGATATGAAATCACTTAAAGAAAACATTGTTATATATTATAAACCAAGAGAAAAAGAATTTGCTGAGATTGTCTATAAAAATGTTTCAAAGGAATGGAAAATAACTGAGTTCTGTGATAGATATATTATTTTCAGAAAAAAATATTAAAATATAAAATGAACATAAAATTATTAGTTTGTCCCGATTGTCGTGCTGAATTGAAGGAAGAACATCTTAAATTAAAATGTAATTCCTGCAACAGGATATATGAATTGCATAATACTATTCCATTGCTTTATCCAAACCATTTCACCGGGAATGAAAAGCAAATGAATTACCTCGAACATTATAAATTTGACGGAGAATATTATGATTATTTTGAAGGTAGAATTTGCAAGGCAACAGAACATGATGAAAGAAGACTAAGAGATTATATTTTATCATTAATACCAAAGTCAGCAAGTACAGTCCTTGACGTTGGCTCTGGAGGTGCATGGCTGGCAAAAGCATTGCAAACAAAAAATGTAGAATTATTTTCGTTTGATATTTCTCCAAATAATATTTCAAAAGCATTGGAACTTTATCCTTTTGTAAAACATCATGGTATTGTCGGTGATGCTCTCAATCCTCCGTTCAGAAATGAGACATTCGATTGTATAATTTCATCTGAAGTTATCGAACATATAGTCGAACCGAAACTATTTATTCAAAAATTATTGCCTTTATTGAAGCCGGGAGGGAAATTAATTATAAGCACACCGTACAAAGAAAAAATACAATATTCGATTTGTACACACTGCAATCAACCAACTCCTCATAACGCTCATCTGCATTCATTTGATGAGAAGAAATTGAAGGATCTAATTGATGATAATAATGTTTTATTTAAAAACTACATTTTCGGAAATAAAGCACTTCACATGCTGAGAACCAATTTTATATTGCAATATTTACCATTCAGACTTTGGATGATATTTGATTCAATTGCAAATATGATATTAAATAAAAGAGGCCATATTGTGTGTGTATATGAACTAAACATTAAATTATAATCAATATATGTATCGCTGAATTACTTAAGCAAAATTAATTATTACTCAATGCTTTAAGTTTTTCATATAGTTCTTTTTCTTCAGGTGATAAGTGATGTGGAATTTTGACTAGAATCTTAGCAAATAAATCACCTCTTTCAGTTGGATTGTTGTATTTTGGCATGCCTTGATTTTTTAATTTTAATACAGTGCCGTTCTGGGTTCCGGGGGGTATTTTTAAATTGATTGTGCCGCCGAATGTTTTCAACTTTGAGCTGCCGCCAAGTATTGCATTGTATAATTCAATCGGTACTTCAATATTAAGGTCATCACCGGTTCTTTCAACTTTATTGTTTGGTTTTAAATGAATTTTAATAAGTAAATCACCTGTTGTTCCGCCATGCCTCCCGGATGTTCCCTTTCCTGTAATTTTTAAGGTCTGTCCATCAGTAACTCCGGGTTTTATTTTCAGGTCAATCTTTTGGTCTTCAATTTCAATAATTCTTTGTGTACCACTGTATGCTTCGGCAAGTGTGATTTCAATATCAACCTGAGTGTCTAAGCCCTTTTTTGGCGGTTGTCTGAATCCTGTTCTTTGAGTAAATCCTTCACCGAAAATATTTTTGAAGAAATCGGATAAATTACCTGAGTCGAACATATCACCAATGCCGCCGGCACCTGTTTTTCTTCTTCTTCCTGCTGAACTCGGGCTGAACCATTCTGACCAGTCGAAGTTCTGGGCATCTCCGCCTGTCTGTCTGTAGCTGTTCCATGATGAACCAAGATTATCATATTTTTTTCTTTTCTCAGGGTCGCTGAGTACCTGGTATGCTTCGCTTAACTCTTTAAATTTATTTTCTGCATCTTTACCTTTATTGCGGTCAGGATGGTACTTTACAGCAAGGCTCCTGAACGACTTCTTGATTTCATCTGTTGTTGCAGTTTTGCTTACACCGAGTATCTTATAATAATCTTTAAAGTCCATTTATTTCAATTATTAAATTTAAAAATCGAGATTATATTTGGTTTATTTAATAATTAATCATTAAATATTCAATGAAAATTGAAAATTATAAATTGAAAATTCCTTACATATATCTATGTATAGGACCTTCGTGCTTTATAAAATTGGGTTTATAGTCAACCATTTTTCTACCAAAACATACACCAAGCGCTTCGTAAAATTCAATCTCGTTTGTATCTATAAATCTCTGCTTGATTGCTTCAGCAGTAGGTATATACATTATATTCTCATGCTCGACATCAACGACTGTAACACCTGATAAACCATTCACAAGCAGAAGGACAGCGGCACCACCGCCCTGTTTGCCAAAAGTAACATCATAGCTTGTAGTTCCGCCTGCCCTGACAAGATGGCCTAATGATATTTCTCTGATTTCCGGGTATGTGTAAATGCCATCAACATATATTCCTTCCTGCTTTAAAACTTTCTCCCAGTCCGGGTCTTGTTTCATGTAAAATTCAAGCTGTTTCCTTATATATTGGCCTACTCCTGTAAGTCTTTGATGTCCGAATGAATCTTTTAAGGACTCATCTGTGAAATATCTCCCTTCTTTGTCTTTAACACCTTCTGCAGTTACAATAATGTAGGTTGAACCCTTTACGTCACTTGTGATGAGTCTGCTTATGTATGTTTGCTTGAAGTGCTGATATAGTATTTCATAATCAACATTCACTTCGGGTATGAGAATAGCATCTGCATCGGCACCGATTCCCCCTCTGAAAGCCGTATGTCCTGCATACCTTCCAAAAACTTCGATAATTAATGCCCTGTTATGTGTCAATCCTGTTGTTCTTAGTTCTGAAGTGAATTTTGATATTCGGTTAATTGTCGAGTCTCCTCCTACAGAATAGGTTTGCAGGTCGAGGTCCATTGTTTTTGGAACATGTACACAACTAATGCCTTTGCTGACTAAATCAACGACAACAGCACCTGTATCATCTCCACCTGCTATAATCAAGCCGTCTATGCCGTGCATTTTCAAGCCGGCTTTGATTTTTTCGTATTTTTGTTCATCCTTTATTTTTGATATTTTTACTCGCGAGTGTCCCGCCTCTGAACCTGCAACTTCTGAGCTTATCCTGTCGGCTCTTGCCTTATCAATAATAACTGGAACCAGATTTGTCAGGTTGTAAAGCCCTGCGTAGCCGTTTGGTATAATGCAAATTTCAATTCCAAGATTGTGAGCCATCCTTGCCGCACCGTTGATTACTGCATTCAAACCACCGCAGTCGCCGCCGCTTGTAATAACACCGATTTTCTTTATTCCGTTCATTTTTACCCCAGATGGTATTTGATTTCTATCAACATTTTAAGTTACAAAACTAATAAAACATTTGTTAAAGATTACCCATGTTGAGAGTGATTATTAGTTAATTATAAAATAATGAACCAATTATAATTTTTTATTCCAATTCAATAAGATATTTTTGAATTTCTATTTATTTACATTAAAATAAAATGGATATGAAGAATAATCCAATCGGTGTATTTGATTCGGGTATAGGCGGGTTGAGTGTTCTCAAACAATTCATCCGTTTTCTGCCTTTTGAAAGATATGTTTATCTCGGTGATACAGCACGTGTGCCTTATGGCAACAGGTCACCCGAAACAGTCAAACGTTATGCTAAGGAAAGCACAAGGTTTTTACTCGAGCATGATGTAAAGCTTATTGTCGTTGCATGCAACACTGTGTCATCAGTTGCATTGGATGTGGTTCGCGAGCTTTCGACTGTTCCTGTCATCGGCATGATTTACCCGGCTGCAGTTGCGGCACTCAGGGCAACAGTTAACAAAAAAATCGGTGTAATAGGAACAAGGGCGACAATTAATAGCAATGCTTATACAGATGAAATACATAAACTGAGTAATGGCGATAATATAAAAGTTATATCGCAGGCATGTCCATTGTTTGTACCAATCATCGAAGAAGGGTGGCTGGAACACCCTGCTACAAGATTAATCAGCGAAGAATATCTTTCTGGCTTGAAAGCAGAAAATATTGATACTCTTGTTCTCGGTTGCACACATTATCCATTACTGAAACAGCTTCTGACAGAGATGCTCCCGGGAATTTCATTAATTGATTCAGGCGAACATGCCGCTGTGATGGCTGTCAGAATGTTAGCTGAACAGGAA
The DNA here is from genome assembly GCA_021824625.1 of Bacteroidota bacterium. Lineage (GTDB taxonomy): Bacteria > Bacteroidota > Ignavibacteria > Kapaibacteriales > UBA2268 > XYC2-FULL-35-21. The sequence goes on from JAKAKE010000191.1 coordinate 10,142, forward strand.
AATTTAGTCGAAGAAAAAGATGTTTATGTACAAAAGCCGGGGATAGAATTTTTTGTTACCGATATTCCTTCTACATTCTTTGATATAGCACAGAAGTTTCTCGGCTTCTCTGTCGAAAGTCCGAAAATTGTTAGTCTTGGGAGTTTGATTAAGTAATATGAATTTACAAGGGAAAATAACATTAATCACAGGTGCATCTGCAGGAATTGGTGAAGCTTGTGCTGAAGTTTTTGCTGAAGCAGGGGCTAACCTAATTCTAATTGCAAGAAGAAAAAATAAGTTAGATGAATTATCAAAAAGAATCAAAGTAAAGAATGATGTTGAAATTATTAATATTGGATGTGATGTCAGAAACCGAAAAGAGGTAGGAAAGTGTATTGAAGAATTACCTGAAAAATTTCGGAATATAGATATACTTGTCAATAATGCCGGTTTGGCGAGAGGAATGAATAAAATCCAGGAAGGAAGCTTTGAAGACTGGGATGAAATGCTCGATACAAACATCAAAGGTTTGCTGAACGTTTCAAGATTTATCCTTCCTGGAATGGTTGAGAGAAAATCCGGGCATGTTGTCAACATAGGGTCTCTTGCAGGTCGTGAGGTTTATCCGAACGGCAATGTTTACTGCACAACAAAACATGCTGTCAAAGCCATTTCAAAGGGTATGCTCGTTGACCTTAACGGAACGGGGGTAAGAGTTACAAATCTCGACCCCGGACTTGTGGAAACTGAATTTTCGGAAGTAAGATTCCGTGGCGATTCTGAAAAAGCAAAAAAGATTTATCAGGGGTACACGCCTCTTACATCAAGGGATGTAGCCGAAGTTGCTTTGTTCTGTGCAACACGCCCGCAGCATGTTACAATTCAGGATATACTTGTAACTCCGACAGACCAGGCAACAACAACGATTTTGAATAAGAAGATGTAAGGTATATTAAATTTTTAAATTAGTACAATTTATCGTATTTTTGAAGTCCAATTTTTAGCCGAACGGAGAGGTGGCCGAGTGGCTGAAGGCAACGGTTTGCTAAACCGTCATAGTGGTAAAACGCTATCGCGAGTTCGAATCTCGCCCTCTCCGCATTCTAATTAGATTATAAAACAAATAATTATATCAAATATATTTACTATTTACAAAATTTATTTATATACTCCTGTGCTTCTTTATAGCCGAGCCTGAGTGATTCCTTAAAGTCCATACATCCTGATTCGACTAATCCAAGCTGCATTTTTGATAATCCTCTCTTTAGAATAGAAACTGAATCCCTCGGATTTATTTCTAAAGTTTTATCGAAATCGTTTATCGCTCCTTTATAATCACCTACATTATATTTAGCGATAGCCCTCATTGCCAATGCTTGTTCATTTTTCGGGCTAAATTGTAAGGATATTGTAAAATCTTTAATAGCATCTTTGTAATCGCCTATGTCAAACTTTGCTTCTCCTCTGCTATGATATTCAACCGAACTTTGCGGATTCATTTTAATTGCCATATCCAAATCGGCGATTGCACCTTCATAGTCTTCCATCAGTATTTTGGCATTTGCCCTGTTGTGATAAGCAGAAAATGAGTTTGGGTCAAGTGCGACCACTTGATTGAAATCTTCCAAAGCATCCTGATGCCTGCCAAGCTCAAATTTAACGAGACCCCTAAGGTTTAATGAAGTTAAATCTTTCGGATTTAATGAAATTGCTTTGTCGAGTTCCTTCAAAGCCCCCGGATAGTCTTTAATCCTGAGTTTTTCTTTCCCTCTTTCAATCGTATAAACATCATTGTCAATAAATTTTTCTGTTAATCCATCCCAGTTATCAAATTTTGTATTTACAAATTCGGGTATGTTTGCCGCCCTGTTGCGAATACTCATGTTCTCAAGCCAGATTGGCGGTGAATCATTACCTTTTTCATCAATATGTGTGAGATATAATTGAGTATAGGGACCTTTAGCTTTCGAACTGAAAATCAGCCATTTCCCGTTAGGAGACCATGAATGCCATGAATTCATTGTGCCCGGATTATTGCAATTCATCAGCCTGGGCTTACCGCCCTCTGAAGGTATTATATAAAGTTTTGCATCGGGCTGTAAAAGCATAAAGTTTTTTGACTGTGTGAAAACAAGATCG
>JAKAKE010000046.1 GCA_021824625.1 Bacteroidota bacterium
CTTTTTCTATTAATTTTCCATCCTTGTCCCACAACTCAACATGCGGACCACAAACAGGACAGGCAACCGGTTGTGCATGGTATCGCCTATTTGTTGGGTCGTCATATTCGCTTTGGCAGTTAGAACACATCATAAATTTTTTCATTGATGTATTTTTTCTGTCATAAGGAATTGCCTCAACAATAGAAAATCGGGGACCACAGTTTGTGCAGTTAATAAACGGATATAAATATCTTCGGTCTGAAGGGTCATTCATTTCCCTTAAACAATCATCACAAATTGCTATATCGGGAAGAATAAAAGCCGAAGTCTCGCTTGTTTCCTCACTTTCAAGAATCTGAAAAGTTTTGTAACCGTTTTTTTCATGAAAGGAAAATTCAAACCCTGTGATTTTTGCCAATGCAGGTTTCTTCTCTCGGATTTGATTTATGAATTTATCGAGAGATTTTTTTTCACCATCACACTCAATGAGGACGCCTGTGGAATTGTTGCGGATGTATCCTTTTAAATCTAATTCAGAGGCAAGACGATAGATAAAAGGTCGGAATCCCACACCCTGAACTGCTCCCCTGATTGATATGATGACCCTCGATGTCATTGCGATTTTACCTTATATAAAAGATATTCACACCATTCATTAATACCTTCCATTGATGTGCATGAGACTTCGAAAATCTTTAAACCTGAATTTATTGAAAGCGCATTCATAATGATTGTATCAATATTACAATTCACATAAGGTATTAAATCAATTTTATTAATTACCAATACTTCAGAATTACGGAAAATAGCAGGGTACTTCAATGGTTTATCATCACCTTCTGTAGTGCTGATGATTACAACTTTCATCTCTTCGCCAAGGTCATAAGCCGCAGGACAAACCAAATTGCCGACATTTTCTATGAATAATAGATTTATATCAATATTAATTAATTTCTGAAATGCATCCCTGACTAACATTGCATCTAAGTGGCAGGCACCGTTTGTAACAATCTGTACAACAGAGACGCCAAGAGCATCAATCCTTTGAGCATCAAGATTTGTTTGGACATCACCCTCGATTACAGCAATGTTCAATTTCCCTTTTAATATTTTAATTGTTTGTTCGATTAAACTTGTTTTACCCGAACCCGGGGAGCTGACAAGATTCAGTGTAAACATGCCTTTGAATCTGAATTTTTCACGATTGATGTTTGCAATTTCATCATTCTTTTCAAGAATTTTTCTTTCAACAGTAATTAAACTCATATTTATTCCTTTCAGTCGTTAAGCTCAATTTCAATAACCTTCAACTCCGTACCAGTCAGAATTTCAACATTAGCACTTTCACAGGAATGACAAAAGAAAAAAGGTTCATCAAGAATAGAAATATTTTCACAATCCCTGCATTTCACTGTCAAGGGGACTTTACTAATTATTAATTCAGTATCTTTCATATCTGTAATATTGGTCAAAACTTTAAATCCAAAACTCAGGGCATCGGGTAAAATATTACTGAATTCACCAATTTCAACCCGGACCGATTTTACAGATACATGATTATTTTTCGGCAAATAATCCTTAACAATTTCAATTATTTCCTGTGCGATTGATACTTCGTGCATTTTAAAATATTAGAAATACAATTAATACAGGTATTACTAAAATATTATTTATTTTTTGTCATTCTGAGTAAAGTGAAGAATCTAATATTATTAATCGGGACTGAGATTCTTCATTTCGCTTCGCTCCATTCAGAATGACATATTTTCAGAATATTTACCTCGTAATTTCTTCTAATAAATTTTTGTCTTTGTCATATATATGTAATTTCAAGGGCATATTCCCGGGCAAAGAATGTGTAGCACATCCATGGCAGGGATCATAAGCCCTGAATGCCATTTCTATCATGTTTAACAATCCATCATTAACATTAAAATCATGAATTAATGCTTTTGCACTTTTCTCTACACTCATAGCTATGCGTGCGGAATTATTTTGAGTTGCAACAATCAAATTAGCTTTAACAATCAATCCTTTTTCATCTGTCTCATAGTGATGGATCAATGTTCCCCGCGGGGCTTCGACAACGCCAATGCCGACTTTCGGTTCATTAACAGAAATAGTCCTGATTTCTTTGCCTGTAATTTCAGGCATTGATAGAATTTCATTTATCCTTTCGCCGGCATAAATCATTTCAATAACTCTCGCCCAATGATTTGCAAGTGTATGGTGAACAGGCTTCCCGCCTAATGTTGCGAACATTTCATCATAAGCTTTCTGAGCTTCGGGAGTAGCCATTCCATCTGCAGCATTCAGCCTTGCAAGTGGTGCAACAGAATAAATACTTGTATCTCTTCCATCAACAAATCCGTGCCATCCGAGAGGTTTCAGATAGTTGAATTTAATATAGCTCCACGGTTCGACATGTTCGGCAATGTAATCAGTGTAATCCTGAACAGGGAATTTCGCCCATTCAGCACCAATTGTATCCACAACCCGTATTTTTCCTTCATAAAAATTCACTTTGTTATTCTCATCAACCAATCCCATATAGTATGTCTGATGAGTATAGGCATCGGAAGTAATCAGCTTGACATACTCTTCATTTTTAAGAACAATATCCTTAAATACTTGCAAAGTAAATAAGGCAAAATCGAGTCCGTCTTTTGCAATTTTCTGAAATCTGGATAATTCTTCAGGAGCTAATCCTTTCGCCACTCCACCCGGTAAGCCAAGGACGGGATGTATTACTTTTCCTCCGAGATATGTAATTAGCTCTCTAAGTTCCCGCCGCATTGATATTACTTTTTTACCAATATCAATACCGACTTTTTGTATCACACCAATAATATTTCTGAGTTCTTTCGGTGCATCGGGACCTACAATGAAATCAGGGCCGCCAAGCACATAAACATGAAGTGCATGGTCTTCGAGAGTAAAAATATTATAAACAAGTTCCCTTATGAGCTTGGCAGTAATTGGCGGTTCAACTTTGTAAAGGTCGTCCAAAGCCTTTGTAGAAGCCATGTGGTGAGCTGTCGGACAAACACCGCATATTCGGCTCGTGATTTGAGGCATATCCTCAGCAGGCCTGCCCCTGCTGAACACTTCAAAACCCCTAAGCTCAGGCACCTGGAAATATGCTTTATCAACATTACCCTTATCGTTAAGGAAGATGTCAATTTTCCCATGTCCTTCGAGCCTCGTAATCGGGTCAATAAGTATCCGCCTTTTATTCATATAGGTCTCATCAGCTTTCGTCATAGCTTCGTTAAACTTTTTTGTTACTTTCGCTTCCATTGGCTTTACCTACTTAAAAATTTTCAATTTTCAATTTTATAATTTTCAATAAATTTATAATTATTAATATTCTAATATTTGTTCAGACAAACAGGTCTGACACTGCATTCTACATTCTACATTTTGAATTATTAATTATCAATTGTTAATTGTTAATTGTTTATTATTTATTCTAAATGCTTACCTTCTTTCTCAAAATAGAACCTGCCAGACTGTAACGATAGAATGTTCCGACAGGGTCAGGTATTCCATTTAGAGTGCTATCAATTTCTTTTTCAGATTTTCCTTCAATATTTGAAGCAATTGATGATAATATTTTTGCTCCCTGGTCTTTTACTCTGGATGTTGCTCCATAACAACCTGTGCAGGGCATGTTTCCTTCTACACATAAAGCTCCGCATCCACTTCGGGTTGCAGGTCCCATGCAAATGAACCCTTGCGAGAGAATACACTTCTCAGGGTCAATTATAGATAAATTTGGACGCAGGAATTCTTTAAATGCCAAATCTGTCGGTTTGGTATCTTTTCTCGAACATTCATCGCATAGAGCCACATCAGGAGCAAGTACAGTTCCTTTTGGAGGTAATTTTCCCGATAACAAAACCAGTACTGCTTCTTTCAATAACTTTGATGATGGAGGGCAGCCTGGTATATAATAATCAACATCAATGACTTTGTCAAGGGGCCTGACTACATTCCATAATTCAGGTAGATAAACTTCCGACCCATTAACTTTATAATTAAGTTGTGGCCTTACATTTTCTTCGTTGTGAGTGGAAGGCGAATCTTCATATACCCATTTTAAGATTTCCTCTTTTTCAAATTCGTTTGCAAGTCCGGGTATTCCTCCATACTGGGCGCATGCGCCGTAGGCAATAACAACTTTACTCTTCCTTCGAAGAAGCTTGACCATTTCCTGTTGTTCCGAACTGCGTATCGCACCGTTAATAAGTGATACGACAATCTCACCGTCAGCATACTTCTCCACATCTTTTCTTTTGAAGTCCAAGCCAACGGGCCAGAAAATAATATCAACATTATCAACGACGAAGAGAATGTCTTCGGCGAGGTCCACAACTGATTCTTCGCAGCCTCCGCAGGCGGCACACCAATAAAATGCTAATTTCGGTTTATCAGGCATATACTTCCTCCTTCCCTGCAACTTCACTTACTATGACATGCATTTCATCAGCCCAATTTTTGAATTTCAAAGGCAATCCGAGAGGTCCCAGTACCTTGATTTTTGCAACCATATCGTTAACTACAATCCTCACTTTATCTCCTTCCGAAGCAGATATCCATTCGAGTCTTAACCTGTCTTTCTCGATACCGAGTGAATCAACTACTCTTTTTAACATCTGGAATCTTCTCAGGCATTTATAATTTCCTTCCTGGTAATGGCAATCGCCTGGATGGCAGCCGCCAATTAATACTCCATCAGCTCCTTTAGCAAACGAATCGAGTATGAACTGAGGGTCAACCCTTCCCGAACACATCACACGTATTACCCTGATGTTCGGAGCATGTTTTATTCTCGAAACACCTGCCAAATCTGCGGCAGTGTAAGTGCACCAATTGCAGAAAAAGGCTATGATTTTCGGTTCCCATTGCTTAGAGGCAGTCTGCCCTGTTTCATTTTTTAACAGCATAAAGCCTCCTCCATTTGATAATTCAATATTCCGTCAATTTCACTGTAAATTTCCTCATCTTCAAACATATTCTGTTTAATCGAACCGGATGGACAGGACGCAACGCAGGTCCCACATCCTTTACACAAAGCCTCGTTAATACTTGCTTTTTTCTTCTCTTCATCATAAGAAATAGCAGTATATGGACAAAGCGGGACACATGATTTACAACCTGAACATTCTTCTTCGACTATAAATGCAGTGTTAGGTTCGAGTTCGATGTATCCCAAATCAATCAATGCCAAAGCTTCTGCTGCTGCTGCGCCTGCCTGTGCAACCGTGTCAGGAATATCTTTCGGACCCTGGCAGCACCCTGCCAAAAATATACCGTCAGTAAATGTATTCACAGGAGCTAACTTTGGATGCCGTTCAATGAAGAATCCTTCAGTCGAGCATGATATATTCAGCATTCTTCTTACATCCTGTGCATCGTCCCTTGGGACTAATCCGGTAGATAATACTACCATATCCACAGGTACTTTGATAATCTCTCTGATTAATGTATCTTCTGCTTTTACAACTAATCTCCTATGTTCCTCATCAGTTGAATCAGGATAAATATCTGCAACCCTTCCACGTATAAATTTTACTCCTTCCTCAGCCATTCGAGTATAAAACTCATCCATCATTTTTCCGGGTGTACGAATATCAATATAGAAGTTATAAATATCGGCATGAGTGTGCTCCTTGAGCAGATGTGCAAGCTTTAAAGAATATAGACAACATACTCTCGAACACCATAGATTTGTATTTTTATCCCTTGAACCGACACAATGTACAATAGCAATTGACTTGGGCCTGCTCCCGTCTCTCAACACTACTTCACCAGAAGTTGGACCCGAGGCATTAATCAGTCTCTCCACTTCGAGTGCAGTATAAACATTCGGGTATGTTCCATAACCATAATAATAAACTTTCCTGGCATCAAAAGACTGGAACCCTGTAGCAACAATAATAGTCCCTACTTCGATTTCCTTGAAAGTCGCTTCCTGGTTCAGGTCAACTGCTTTTCTTTCGCAAGATTCCACACATGTTTGTTTGCATTTCCCGGTTTTAAACCATATACATGTTTCAGGGTCAATGACAACAAGCTGTGGGGTTGCCTGCGGGAATGGCATATATACAGGTTTTCGTTTTGATAATCCCTGGTCAAATTCATTATAAAACCTCGGTTCTTTATAAACGCATGCTTCTATGCAATCGAGACATCCAACGCACATATCATCTATAATATATCTCGGTTTCCTTTTGACTTTTACCTGGAAATTACCCACATATCCGTCAACACTCACAACTTCAGAATAAGTCCACATTGTTATATTTGGATGATTCTTAACTGCAGACATTTTCGGTGTGAGAATACATGCGGCACAATCGAGTGTAGGAAATGTCTTATCGAACATTGCCATGTGCCCACCTATAGTCGGGTCTCTCTCGACAAGAAAAACTTTCTTTCCTGCATTAGCTAAAGTAAGTGATGCGTGAATTCCTGCAATTCCACCTCCAACAACCAACACGTCAGGTTTAATCGGGACAGTTTTTTTCTCGAGAGGCTTGTGGAAAGCAACCCTGTTAATTGCTGACCTGACCAAATCCATAGCTTTATCAGTTGAAGCTTCAGGGTCAAGATGTACCCATGCGTTTTGTTCACGTGTATTGACCATCTGAAAGTAGAATTGATTCAATCCAGCCTGTGACGTAGCATTACGGAATGTTCGTTCATGCAGGAATGGAGAACATGCAGCAACTACAACCCTGTTCAAATCATTATCCTTAATATCCTTCTGAATCATCTCCTGCCCGGGGTCCGAACACATGTACTTGTAATGTTTTGATACTACAACATTTGGTAGAGTAGCTGCATAATCAACAACCTTCTGAACATCAACTGTTCCTGCTATGTTCGTTCCGCAATGGCAGATGTAAAAGCCTATTTTTATTTTTCCGTTTGTACCTGACATGTTCAATCCTCCATTGCTTCACAAACTAATTCCATAATATCCTTCACGACCATTTTCTTATCGTAACCGGCTACTTTTAGAGAATCTTCAAATCGAGGTATTTCATAAGGACAAACCACAGCAAGTATGTCTGCTCCGGTATCAATTGCCTCTTTTATTCGCCTGTCTGAAAGCCGCTCCATATTTTGCGATTTGAAATAAGTGTCAAGCCACATTCCGCCGCCGCCGCCGCCACAACAGAGAGTATTTATTCTGTTATGCACCATCTCTGTTAATTTCAGTCCGGGTATTGCCTTCAATAATTCACGAGGCTCTTCATAATATCCGTTATGTCTTCCAAGACAGCATGAATCATGATATGTTACAGAATGTCCAAGTGATTTTTTTAGCATTGGTTTCAACTTATCTATATGTTCCATGACGAAAGGAACAATGTGGGTGATACTTCCTTTAAAACCATACATTTTATATCTGAAATTAAATGCATCGAGAGCATGCGGGTCAGAAGTTATTATCCTGTTAAATTTATACTTGCTGAAAATTGCCATATTATAATCAACAAGAGCCTCAGCCAATCCAGACTCCCATGAAAGCAAGCCGCATTCACCCGCACTTTTTTCTTCATTACCGAGAATAGCAAAATCTACTTCGAGTGCTGTTAATATTTTAGCAATTGCCCTGCATGTATCCTGTCCTCTGGGGTGATAAGCCGGGTAACTTTCGACAAACCATAACACATCAACCGGCTCGGGATTTTGGCTCAGGATGCGGATTGGCACAGGCGAAGTTTGTACCCAGTTTGCTCTTTTTCTTCCGGACTCACCCATTGGATTGCCATAACGGTAATTATTTTCTAGTGCTTTTTGCAATTCGGGTGGTACGACAGGAAGTTTGATGACAGTCTGTTCCTTAACCAATTGAAGAAGAACTTCAGTTAAATGAATTTCTCTCGGACATTTCATCATGCAGGCATAACAATTGACACATTTCAACATGCTGTCGGTATCAAACACCTTATCAACCAATCCGTGCTGAAGCAGTTTAATAATTCTTCTCGGAGGGTATTCCATGTATTCGCCGTAGGGGCAAGTTCCCGAGCATGTCCCGCATTGAATACATGTTTGTATCAGCTTCCCTTCCGGTGAATCGTAAATCGTGTCAAGGGATACACCTCGGATAGCATCAAGTTCAACAATCATATTTCTTTCACTCCTAATTTATTTTGATTTTCATCAATCATTCGTAATTGTTATATAATCCCAAAGGGATATTTTTCACTTAACTTTTAAGAACTATTCATCATTAAGAATTTTCAATTCTTTGCGCCCTTTGCATTTTCTTAGCGTCTTTACGTGAAATAAATATGGATTCTGAACCAAGTTCAGAATGACATACTTTATTTCCTTCTTCCTATTTTCCAATTCCTATTTTCCAATTCAGAATAATCAAATCATTCTTGCATCGAATCAAATACCAATTCGGAAATATCTTTCACTTCAATCTTTCCTTCATTACCTGTTGTCTTGACTGCATCCAGAAACATTACTATATCTTTAGGACAAGCGACAACTAAAGCCGAAACATTTTTTAGAGCAACAGCCTCACGAATTCTGCTTTCGGATGGCCTTTCTTTTACCGGAGTTTTGTCTTCCATCCATATTCTGCCGCCACCAGCACCACAGCAATAACTTTTTTCTTTATTTCTCGGCATTTCTATAAGGTCAATACCGATTGATTTCAATATTTTTCTTGGCGGCTCATATACTCCGTTGTATCTACCAAGATAGCAGGGATCGTGGTAAGTTGCTCTTATATTCAGCTTATTATTAATTGATATTTTATTACTTTTAATCAGCTCATCAATAACTTCTGTATAGTGATGAACGCTTATACCATTACCATTTCCGTTTGTATTTAATTTATACTCATTTTTCAAAGTGTTATAAGTATGCGGGTCAGTCGTAATAATTTTTTTAAATTTCGATTTCTGCATTGACTGAATATTTTTTTCTTTCAATATCTCGAACAAACCTTCTTCACCTATCCTGCGGACATCATTACCTGAATTTTTTTCAGCCTCATACAATATTCCAAAATCAAGTCCGGCTTTTTGAAAAATCATTGCCGTTTTCTGAGTAATACCCTGCAATCTTGTATCGAAAGCCGCATAATCGCCTGTGAACCAGAGATACTCGACTTCTTCTTTTCTTGCATCTTTGATTTTAGGTTCGAGTGTTGTAGTCCATTTAGCCCTGTTACGGTCTGATTGACCAAAAGAGTTACCATAGCGAGTAACTTTTTGAAGAACATCCTGAACGGTCTGCTCTACATCACCCTGATTAATTAGGAAACGCCTCATCGAAACAATTACGGGAATATGTTCATTTAATACCGGACATTGCTGCATACATGACATACATGTCGTGCATTGCCACAATTCATCTTTTGATATTTTTTCTTCGAATAGTTCAGGGATGCCGTTTCCTGTTGACTTAAAACCTGTCTCATACATTTGCTCTTTAATTTTATGGAGTATGACTCTCGGAGCAAGTATCGCACCTGAATTTAAGGCGGGACAAACCCTGTCGCATCTTCCGCATTCTGCGCATGAAAAGCTGTTCAGCAAGTCTTTCCATGTAAATTCATTCCATTTGGAAGCACCTGTTGTAACATCCTCACTTTTTGAGACAATAGTCAAATCAGCAGGCTGGCTGTTATTACTGAATAATACATTGAAAGGTGATGCAAGCAGGTGCATGTGCTTTGAATAGGGGATATATGCTAAAAAGAAAAGCACTGTGATTATGTGGACCCACCAAAATGCTTTGAATGCACCTATTGCTGTACCTTCCGATATTCCAGTTAATCCTGATGCAATAATACTCCCAATCGGACTCCAGACTGAAGTCTCTACTGTGGCTTTATAACCCTGACCAAGAAGCAATGTTATCATTAATATAGATATTAATGATAGTATTATTACGGCATCGAATGATTGTTGTAAATGAGCAGGTGGAAAAAAGATTCTTCTCAGAACAGCAACTATTATAGAAAGAATAACCAATACACCTGTTATTTCCAGTGATAGAGCAACAATACCGACTTCATCGGCATAAGGAATAGGAAGAACCGGTATAAGCCCTCTAATCAGATTCCACCAGAAAGAACCGGCATAAAAAACAAAACCCCAAAAGAACAGAAAATGAGGCAGTCCTATTGTTCGTTCACCAAATAATTTCTTCTGTCCAAGTACATATAGAATAAAATTTACAATGTGCTGTTTAATATTATCAAATCGGTTTTCAGGCCTTGCTTTTTTCAGAATACCAACAATTTTTACAATTCTCCTCAGAAAAAAGAACATTGAGATTGCAGTCAATCCCCACAGAATATAAACACCCTGAATACCATAAATATTAATATCAACCGGGTCCATATTTTTTGCCTAATTTATTAATTAACAATTAACAATTCACAATAAATAATTTCAGTCGTGAATGAAAAATTAATCTATTCGATATTAAAAAGATTTTATCACTACAAAGAACAATTAAGTATTAAGAATTTTCAATTATTATATATCTATAATTTAAAATTTCTTCTATTACCCTTTTTTCTCCTTCAGCTTATCTGTCAGGACAGGCAAAATTTCAAGTAAATCACCACAAACTCCGTAATGTGCGACATTGAAAATCGGTGCTGCAGGGTCTTTGTTTATTGCTACTATCAATTCGGAATCCTTCATCCCTTCAACATGCTCAGGGGCGCCGCTGATACCGAGAGCAAAATAAAGTTTCGGTTTTACAATCATACCTGATTTACCTACCTGGCGGCTTAACGGCAGCCAGCCTTGGTCAATGACCGGTCTGGAAGCAGAAATAGCACCTCCCAGAACACTCATCAAATCTTCCGCTAATCCTATGTTATCAGCATTTTCAATTCCCCTGCCAACTGAAATGAGGACACCTTCCTTTGTTATGTCAACATCACCTGCTTCAGGCTCGATATATTTCTTGAAATAATTTATGATTTCTATTCCTGACAAATCAATTTCTTCAACAGGAACAACCTTACTTGTTTTTCCGGCATCTGCAGGGAATGAACCGGGATTTATGCTTAGGATTCCTTTCTTATCTTCGAGCCTTACATCCGAAAAAATTTTTCCACCGAAAAGCTGATTAGTGATTATTAATGAATCTTTTTCGATTCGAATGTTTTTGCAGAAATTCAGATATGGCAAATCCATTTTTGAAGATAAGATAGGACCCACTCCGGCTGTCGTATTTGTACCTCCTAATATAACTATTGATATTCCTTTACTGTCTATTATATTTTTTATAATACCAGCAATTGTTACAGGACTTGCCATTTCAAGCTTTTCGTCTTCTACTACTAATATTGTATCTGCGATTCCAAGCTCGGGAAGATGTTTATTTAAGTCCTTTCCTACAACTACAGCAAATAAAGGAACATTCAGGGAATCTGCTATTTTTCTGCCGATGCCAAGCATTTCGAAAGTGATATCGGCTATTGCATCTTTAAGATGCTCTATTAAAACTATTATACCATTATTCATTTTGTTCTCCTTAAATAATTCCTTTATCCGAGAAAATGCCAATTAGTTTTTCTATGATTTCATCAGTTGAACCTTCGAGCATCTCAGCTTTTCCGCTTATCTCCGGTTCGAACAGTTTCTCGATAGCCGTACCCATTCGCAAACCATCCGATGGAATTTCAACTTCTTCGATTGATGCAGTCTTCATGATTGCACGAATTTTTGCAATTGGAATATATCTTGGCGGATTTTCTGCCGCCTGAATACCCAGAACAGCAGGAATCTCCGATTCGAACTCACCTCTCAAGCCTCCCGCAAATTCCTTCATCAGCAATATTTTGTTCTTGCCTTCATCATAATCAACATGAGTGATGACACCAAAAGCAGGAAGATTTAATAAATCGCCAAGATAATAAACAAGTTCACCCTCTATATCATCAATGGATTGTGAGCCTGATAAAATCAGTGTTTGATTATCAATCATGTTATTATCTCTTAAATATTTTGCATAAATCTCTGCAATGGCAGGTGAGCGAACATCTTTCCATTCTCCAATAATCTTTATAGCTTTATCAGCTCCTTTGGCAAGTGCATTGAAAAGAGCATCGTCTAATTCCGGTGCATCGAGGGCAACAACAGTAACTGTTCCACCAATCTTT
>JAKAKE010000162.1 GCA_021824625.1 Bacteroidota bacterium
ATCTTTGACGAAAAAGTAAGCTGAAAGAAATTTTCAATTTTCAATTTTACAATTTTCAATAAATTTAAAATATCTAATGAAAAATTAAATGGATAAATTTTAATAGAATACTAATGCCCGGAACAAAAATATATACATCAATAGATGAAGCCCTGCAAGAACCTTTAAGTGTTACAATGCTTGATTTATCCTTCAAGGATATTGAAGAACTGCCTGAAGGTATCGGAGAATTTAAGAATCTGAAAAAATTGAATCTGGAAGATAATGAGCTTGAATTTTTACCTGAATCTTTTGGCGAATTAAAAGAACTTGAATGGCTTGATATACAAAACAATTATTTGAATTATTTACCTGATAGTATTTCCGGTTTAAATAAACTCGAATATTTAAACCTGAATGATAATGATTTAGTCGTTCTCCCTGAAAATATTGGACAGTTAAAGAATCTTGTATGGCTATACCTTAACAATAATAATCTTATCTCATTTTCTGACAGTTTTTTTGAATTAACTAAAATTGAAAGTCTCTGCGCTGATAATAATATATTAACTGAAGTTTCAGAGAAAATTGGAAGTTTATTCAATCTACATCAATTAAGTTTAGCAGATAATGAATTGACTTCTATACCAAATAGTTTGTGTGAATTGAAAAACCTTACATCTTTGGGATTACATAAAAATAAAATTACATTTTTACCGGAAAGTATCGGTGAATTAAAGAAACTGAAAAAGCTTGACCTGCACTCAAATAATTTAAGAAGTCTTCCTGAAAATTTTTCAAAATTAGAAAATTTAGAATACTTGTTTCTGAACGATAATAATTTTACTAATCTTCCTGATAATTTAATTGAATTGAAAAAATTAATATATATAAATCTCTCGGGGAATAATTTTTCAATTGAAGAAAAAAACCGGATTCAAAATAATTTACTAAATACAGAAATTGAATGGTAGTTTATAAAAGTGTTGAGTGTTGGGTGATGAGTGTTGAGTGTTGAGTGTTGAGTGTTGGGTGATGAGTGTTGAGTGTTGAGTGTTGAGTGTTGAGTGTTGAGTGTTGAGTGTTGAGTGTTGAGTGTTGAGTGATGAGTGTTGAGTGTTGAGTGATGAGTGTTGAGTGTTGAGTGTTGAGTGTTGGGTGATGAGTGTTGAGTGTTGAGTGATGAGTGTTGAATGTTGAGTGATGAGTGATGAGTGTTGAGTGATGTGTGTTGAGTTTTAAGTTTTAAGTTTTAGGTGTTTTATGAATTAGAGAATTAAATTTTAGAGAATGGTAATTTATTAGAATTAGTTTGAAAGCATATTGTAAAAGTTCTTTGTAATCCATATCTTTGAGATTATCTATTATACTCTGTAATTAGTAGGGATTATTTATGAAAGATTTATCTGTAATTTTTAAGGAATGTAAAAGAATTGTTTTTGAGGATAATTATTCTTTTGCAAAAAAGTGGAAAAAGGAAAACCCTGACCGTGTATTAATCGGAATTATTCCAAATTATTTTCCGAGGGAAATAATTCACGCCGCTAACGGATTGGCTGTTGGTATAATCGGAGAAGGATTAAAAGAGCCTGTTTCAAAAGAGCGAAAAGAATCTTCAACGTCTTCCTGCAGTATGCTCGAAGGATTATTTGATATTGTACAAAACAAAAAATATAAAGATTTTGACGGATTTATACTCCCATCTCAATGCCACACTTTAACAGCTAATAAAGAAATAAAAAAGATTAATAAAAAAGGTAAATTTATAAAGTACATAAATTTTCCGCAATACTTTCAGACCATTATCGGAGATGTACTCAATCACTACTTAGTTCTCGATGTTCTTAAGGAAATCAATAAAATCAATCATGTTGAAGTAACTGCAAAAACATTAAATAATTCAATACAATTGTTTAAAGAAAATTTGAAATTAACCGAAAAAATCAGCTCGCTAAGAGAGAAAAATAATATTTCGCAAAACGATTTGTACTATACAGTATTATCAGGATTACTTATACCAATTGAAGAGCATAATCAAATACTAAGAAATATCATCGAATTGTTAGACGACACAGAGGCGACAGATGATAAATTATTTAAAGTTTATGCCGGAGCATATTGCTGAGTTTTAAGTTTTAAGTGTTGTGTGTTGAGTGCTGAATTATTAATTAAAAATTGAAAATTGAAAATTGAAAATTGATAATTTTAAATATAAGCTTGGTATTGATGTTGGAGGGACTTTTACTGATTTTATTCTTATTTCCGGGACAGGAAATACAACAATCCACAAAACTTTATCTACACCGGAAGACCCGTCAATCGGAGTGATTACAGGGATTCAGGACCTTGCCGGTATGTTAGGAATCAGTCTTGCTCGATTGACAAATGATATTGAAACGATCGTTCACGGTACAACGGTTGCAACAAATACACTTCTGACTCTCAAAGGAGCAAAGACGGCATTGATTACAACTAAAGGATTCAGAGATGCTCTCGAGATGAGGAGAGGAATAAGGGAAGAACAATATAACAATCATTATAGAAATGTACAGCCTCTTGTACCCCGCTATCTGAGGCTGACAGTTGATGAAAGAATTGATACAGAAGGAAATGTAATAAAGAAAATTGATGAAACTGATTTAGAATCAGTATATAAAAAATTGTTGAGTGAAAATGTTGATTCAATTGCTATTTGTTTCATGAATTCATTTATCAATCACACCCACGAAGAAATTGCATTATCATATTTTAAGAAAAATTTTCCTGATTGCTTCATAACTGCATCCTTCGAAGTTCTACCTTCAATAAGATTTTACGAAAGAGTCAGCACTACGGTAGTTAATGCATATATTGGACCTATCGTTGCAAATTACCTCGATAACTTAATAGCAAAACTTGAGCAAATCAATTACAAAGGAAAACTATTAATAGTACAATCAAACGGAGGTGTAGTTACACCTGAAATAGTAAAAAAATCACCTGCAGTAACTGTTCTGTCAGGTCCAGCGGCGGCACCGACAGCAGGAATATTTTATGCTAACCTGCTTGGCAAAAAGAATTGCATCACTGTTGACATGGGCGGTACCAGCTTCGATGCGAGTCTTGTCGTTGATAATCAGTGTCTGACAAGCACTGAAGGTGAAATAAACAGGTATAAGATTGCTTTGCCTTCACTCGATATTGTTACGATAGGTGCCGGAGGAGGAAGTATCGGATGGCTCAACAACGGCGGATTGCTTCAGATGGGTCCCCAGAGTGCAGGTGCCTCACCGGGTCCTATATGTTACGATAAGGGTGGTCAGCTTCCGGCATGTACTGATGCAAATTTAATTTTAGGGTATTTGAATCCCGATTATTTTGCAGGTGGCAAAATCAAATTAAATTATGCTCAAACACAAAATTTAATTGAGAAAGAGCTTGCCTCAAAATTGGGATTAACATTATTAGAAACTGCGGCAGGAATGTACAGAATAATCAATTCTAACATGGCACAAGGAGTCAGGCAGGTTTCAATAGAGAAGGGGCATGACCCCAGGGAATTTTTATTTATTGTTGCAGGCGGAGCAGGAGCCATTCACGCTTGTGAAATTTGTAAGGAATTGGAAATTCCTATGTTCATGGTTCCAAATACTGCTTCGATTTTCTGTGCGGCAGGTATGCTGCTTGGTGATTTGAAGCATGATTATGTCTTATCATTCCTATCTTCATTTTCTAAATTCGACAAAAATGAATTACTGAAACTTTACTCTCAGATGAGAGATAAAGGCATGAGCACACTTATTTCTGAAGGTATCAAAGAAGAAAAGATTGAATACGAACCAATAATGGACTTGAGATACATAGGGCAATACCATGAAGTACAGCTTCCTGTCGAATGGAAGGATATTGAAACCTGCAACCTTGAAAAAATTTCCGAAGCATTTCATGATGAACATAACAGGCTGTATGGATATTCATTGAGAGAGGGTGCCGAGATAGAAACAATAAACATCAGGCTTCGGTGCATCGGAAAAATTGAACGTCCGAAGTTCTTGTCAGAAAGTATCTTGAGTATTCCACTTGAAAAAGCTTTCAAAGGAAAAAGAAAAGCATTTATACCCGAAACAAATTCAATGCAGGAAGTTTCTGTTTATGACGGCGACTTGGCTATTATTAACAATAAAATCGAAGGTCCGGCAATCATCGAAAAGGCGAATACATCAATATTCATCAGCGAAAGCTACGATTGTTTAGTAGATAAATATTGCTCGTTTATTGTGTATAGTAAGAAGGATTTTCCAGAGGGATATAAATTGATATATTAATAAATTTTTATTATTGAAAAACAATAATTGATTGTTTAATTGATAGTAGGATTATAACTTAATTAAAATGATTAAATTTATTAATCGTTTATTATTACAAATTTATGGAGTATAACTATGAATGAAATAGTATTTAGTTCAAAACTGATAGATGAAGGTTCGCTATATTGTCCAAAGGAATATTCATATAAAGAAGCTGATTATAAAGTAATCGTAACATTGCCAGAATCAGATAATAATTCTTTAGATATTGAATCTTCAGCTGCTATTGATAATTCCGAAGATTATCTATCCAATGAGGAAATAAATTATTATCTGACTTTGGATTAAAAATGGAATTTCAGCAGAAGCAAATTTGGCTGATAAATTTTGACCCGGCATTTGGGCATGAATTTCAAAAAACACGTCCTGGCTTAATTATTGAAAATAACTTCTATATACCAAAATTTGAATTACTAACAATTATTCCAATTTCTAGTAAAATTGACAATCTTTATATATTAGATGTCTTAATTCCAAAAACAAAACAGAATCGTTTAATGAAGGATTCGATTTTAAAAGTAAAGCAGATCAATTCTTTTGATAAGAGAAGATTTATCAAATTTATAGGAATCTGTGAAGAAGACACATTCGAACAGGTAAAGAAAAATATTAGTGATTTTCTAAAATAGTTATTAACTTAAATTTGTATTTGACCAATATTATGACTAAAATATATGAACAAACTATGAATAGTCTTGCCTTGCTGAAGATTCTCGCTATCAGCAGTAAAAATCTGAATAAAGGCAGAATTAAATCCTTGAATGAAGCATTTAAAGATATAAGAAAGAAGATGGACAAAGAAATCTTGGAGAATTGTTAGAACTTAGATTGTTAAGGTAATCAATTATGCCACAAATTGACAAAATATTAGTCTCGATTTTTCAGAGGTCATTCAAATCAATAACAGATGAAATGAGCATCTCACTGACGAAAACCACAAGGTCTCCTATTTTGTGCGAGGCAAAGGATTTTGTTACTGGACTGTATGACGCAAAAGGGCAGATGCTCGAACAGACCGAAAATCTTCCTATACTTTCTTTTTCGTTAGGTCCCGTCTGCAAAGTTATTATTGATTTCTTCGGAGATGAGATTTACCCCGGCGACGTGATTATTCATAACGATGTCTTTTCGATGGGAAATCAAAATAATGATGTCGCTATTTTTAAACCGATTTTTTATGACAATGTACTCATAGGATGGTCTGCCGCAAAAGGACATCAAGCGGATATAGGCGGTGCTGTTCAGGGAGGTTACAATCCTAATGCAACCGAAGTGTGGGAAGAAGCATTGAGAATACCTGCTGTCAAGCTATTTGAAAAAGGCAAGCTGAGAAAAGATGTCTGGAATTTAATTTTTGCTAATATCCGCCTTCAGATGGTTCAGGAAGATATAATGGCACAAATCGGTGCCTGTACGCTTGGAGAAAGAAGAATGCAGGCATTGGTAGAAAAATATGGTTTTGAAACTTTTGAATCGCATAAGCTGGAGTTATTCCGCTCCACAGAGAATATGATGAAAGCCGAAATCAGAAGAATACCGAATGGTGTATATGAAGGGGACAGCAGGGTTTATTATGATGGAAAGCACCCCGGTACAAAATTCAATATTCATTCAAAAATAACAGTCGAAGATGAATCAATTACTTTTGATTTTTCAGAATCTTCACCTCAAACCGACGGATTTGTGAATGGGACTTATACATCAACGTGTTCGGCAATTACATTAACATTTCTGCAAACCGTCAATCCGAACATACCTCATAATGAAGGTATGTTAAAACCACTCAAGTATATTGTTCCCGTTGGAACAATACTGAATGCGGCATATCCGAAAGCTACAACATTTGGAAATCATTTATGTCCGCAGGTTGCAGATTCAATATTCAAAGCATTGTCCCGGGCTATTCCCGAAAGAGTTACTGCAGGATGGAATCATTTGCTCTGTTCTTTGTTCACAGGATTGCATCCTCGCACGGGAAGAAAATACGTGGATATTTGCTTTATGGGTCTGAAGGGCGGCTCCGGTGCTTTGGAAGGTGATGACGGGTATGACCATATAGGGATGATTGATGCCTCAGGAGGTGTGCTTGACCAGGATTATGAAATGTACGAGAGGCAAACACCTCATCTGATTTTAAAACACGAGTATTTGACTGATTCAGCAGGAGCAGGCAAATGGCGTGGAGGATTAGGTGTTGAAACGTTAATTCAAATTGGAACGGATAATACAAAAATGGTTGTCTTCGGTGATGGTGATGTCGAGCCGTCTTATGGCTTATACGGAGGCAAACAAGGAACATTAAATAAAATTACAATTACATATCCGGATGGCAGGGAAGTAACACCTATGAGCAAAGACCTTGTTAACGATATTCCTAAAGGGACGATATACAGACAAATTGCCGGTGGTGGCGGCGGATATGGTAATCCCAAGGAAAGGGAAAGAGGAAAAGTTTTGGAAGATATAAAAAATGAGATTATTTCAATTGAAAAAGCTATTAAAGAATACTCAATAGATTTATAAATAAATTGAAAGAAAAATTATGAAATTTATTTACATACTCTTTGCTTTTCTAACTTTTCAAAATTGTTACTCAATGCAATTTCCTGTTAATTTAAAAAATGATACATTGCCAAAAGGGGCATATTCTTATGATTTATTAAAAATTAATTTTGTTAATTTGGATTTAACATATATGAGTCTATGGGATAGTGGAATTCAATTTGAACAACATTTTCTAACTGAGGAAGATAAAGCTGAAAAAATATCAAAGGAATGGAACTTGTTGTTACAGAGTATGGCTGATTTTTTTGCGAAGAATAATTATATATGGAAATCACCAACCTCTTTTTCTGTAAAATTTTATTTCGACAAAAATGGTGGAATTGATTATTTATTTTATAATCCAAAGAATAATGAATTTAATCCAAATTTGCAATTCGTCAGTTTACTTAATAAATTTATAAAAAATTATAGATTTGATTTAAAAGCAAAAAGTAAATATTCTCAGTGCGGTGGTGTGATTTTTCACCCAAAGGGGAAGTAATTTAAAAATAACTTTAAATTCTTTGAAACTTATGAACTACCAACTAACCGAAACTCAGAAACTGATTCAGCAGACTTTTAAAAGTTTTGTTGAAACACAGTTATAGTCTCAAGCTTTAACACTTGAGTTTAATGTTTCAAAATAAATATTATATTTGTACGGATTTAAAGTTCGTAATCAAATTCAGTATTATATCCATCAAAATTTAGGGCTATATTATGATAATTGAAAGAACACAAGGTGAAGTGATAATAAAAATTCCCTCATTCGTTAATATCGAAGGAATTCAGCGAATAATTGATTTATTAGCCTATCGTGAAGCTACTTCAAAAAGTAAAGCGAAACAAAAAGATATAGATGCACTCTCAAAAGAAATTAAAAATGACTGGTGGGCTAAAAATAAAAAAAGATTATTAAAATGAAGATTATTGTTGATACTAACATCGTGTTTAGCGCTATACTAAATACTGATGGTAAAATCGGTGAATTATTAATTGACTCGGAAAAGCAATTCCAATTTTATACCTCAGATTATTTAAGGTACGAATTAATCAAAAACCACAAAAAGCTGAAGTTCATTTCAAAACTAACTGACTATGAAATCGAGGAAGCCAAATATAGAATAACAAAATATATCAATTTTATAAATGTTGAAATAATTCCTAAACACTTATGGCTGGAAGCTGAAGAATTAGTTAAAGATGTAGATGTTAACTATATTGATTTTGTTGCTCTCACCAAGTATTTAGGTGGTTATTTATGGACAGGCGACAAACAATTATATAATAGCTTAAAATTGAAACATTTTACCCGGATTTTTAACACAAAAGAACTTTGGGAAAAAAGAGAAAGCTTATTAAATAAATAGATAATATATTTTATCCGGGAGCTTTTATCTGTATATTGGAGAAAAAGGTTTTTTTATGGACTACCAACTAACCGAAACTCAGAAACTGATTCAGCAGACTTTTAAAAGTTTTGTTGATGCTCGTGTCAAGCCACAAGCAGAGGCGATTGATATTAATAAAGAATTTCCTCATGAGTTATTCAAAGCAGTGGGTGAACTTGGATTTTATGGTATGAGATATCCCACAGAAGCAGGTGGAAGCGGACTCGATATTCTTTCATACTGCCTCGCAGTAACTGAACTTGCAAGAGGTTCATTATCGCTTGCAGCTGCCTGTTCAATGCAATCCCTGATGGCGACATATTTTCTTTACAGGTTCGGCGATGATGAAATTAGAAACATTTATTTTGCTCCTGCTTTGAAAGGAGAAAAAATCGGAACTATCTGTATGACAGAGCCTAATGCAGGGAGCGACCTGAATAATATTACTACAAGAGCCAAAGTTAAAGAAGATGGATTTATTATAAGCGGTCAGAAGATTTGGATTACATCTGCTACTGTTGCAGATTTTATGACTGTATTATCAAGAACAGATAACCACGAAAAGCTATCAATCTTTTTTGTCCCTTCACACTTCGAAGGTGTCCATATCGGGAAAAACATTGACAAGCTCGGTGTGAGAGGTTCTGTTACAAGTGAAGTATCTTTTGATAATGTAAAAATTCCAAATAATTACTTACTCGGAAAAATTGGTGAAGGAACTAATTGCTTATTTGAAATTCTGGCTGAAATTAGAATAATGACTGCGGCACTTGCTTATGGCGTTGCTCTTTCTGCTTTTGAAGATTCGCTTGAATATGCAAAGACACGTGTGCAATTCGGAAAACCAATCGGGAAATTCCAGATGATACAATCTAAATTTGCAGATATGTCTGTCAAGTTAGAAACAACAAAGCAAATGCTTTACCATGCCGCAAGGCTCTGCGACCTGAATCTGCCGAGGCAAAAGGAAGCTGCAATAGTGAAATTATATGCTTCCGAATGTGCTAATTCGATTTGCGATGAAGCATCGAGAGTAATGGCATCTTACGGTTATGCAATGGAATATCCTATGCAAAGATACCTGCGTGATGCAAGGTTCACTCTTATCGGAGGAGGAACAAACGAAATACTGAAAATCAATATTGCGAAAGAACTCGGACTTTAAGAAATTTTGAATTTTGAATTTTGAATTATGAATTATTGTTTTATGGAAAATAAAAAAGAAAATATTATTCAGACAAAAAGTTTTGATTTTGCATTGAAAATTATCGAACTGTATAAATTTTTGAAACAAAATAATGAAAATGTTATTTCAAAACAATTATTAAAATCCGGTACTAGTATTGGAGCTAATGTTCAAGAAGCAGGGGCAGCTCAAACCAAAAAAGATTTTATTACCAAAATGTCCATAGCCTCAAAAGAAGCACATGAAACAAAATATTGGTTGAATTTACTTAACAAAAGTAATTTAGTTCAAAATAATTATAATGAATTTATATCAGCCGTTGATGAATTAATTAATATTTTAACAGCTATTGTTAAAACTTCACAAAAAAATATAAAAGGAGATTATAAAAGATAATTCAACATTCAACACTCAACATTCAAAATTATTTTTTATAAGGAGTTGAAATTGATGAAAAGGTTAAGGATATTGTTAGGAAAACCCGGATTGGACGGTCATGATGTAGGAGTTAAGGTGCTTGCTCATGCACTCATCGAAGAAGGATTTGACGTAGTTTACACCGGCTTGAGAAAAACCATCGGACAAATAGTAGATAAAGCAGTGGATGTAAAAGCCGATGTGATTGGTTTATCCATCTTATCGGGAACACACATAGTTTTATGTCAACAATTGAAGGATGAGTTAAGTAAAAGGTCTTTATCCATACCCTGGATAGTCGGAGGCAACATACCCGATGAAGATGTTGAACGAATCAAAATAATAGGAGCTGATGCTGCTTTCCCAACAGGTACAAGTATCGGGACTGTTGTAAATTATTTTAAGAAATTTTGATTTATGAAAAATAAAATTAGAAATTTATTGAAAATTGTAAAATTGAAAATTGAAAATTTTTAGCAAATTATGAATGGCAAAGAAATATTCTGGGAATCGGGTTTAAAAATTAATCCATTATATACAAAAGGGGATTTGGAAAAAAACGTTCCCGATGCAGATATCGGATTACCGGGTGAATATCCTTTTACAAGAGGTATTCACAAATTAATGTATCGGAAACAGCCATTTACTATCAGGCAATATGCAGGATTCGGCACACCCGAAGAAACTCACGAAAGATTTTTATACTTAATCAAAAACGGGCAAACAGGATTAAATGTTGCTTTTGATTTACCAACCCAAACAGGTATTGACTCCGATGACAACCGTGCCATAGGTGAAGTTGGAAGGGTAGGAATGGCAGTTGATACACTTGCCGATTTCGAAACTGTTTTCAAGGATATTGATTTGGATAAAATCACGGTATCACTTACCATTAACGGCTCAGCGATTGTTCTGGTTGCTATGTATTTGGCAATGGCACAGAAATTCGGGTTTAATATTAAAAATCTAAGAGGTACAGCACAGAATGATATCTTAAAGGAATTTATAGGCAGAGGAACATGGATTTTCCCGGTACCACAATCAGTTAAAATCGTAGTTGATATTATTGAATATTGTGCGAAGGAAGTCCCCAAATACAGTCCGGTCAGTGTTTGCGGTTATCATATACGTGAATCCGGAGCCAATCCTATTCAGGAGATGGCTTATGCTTTCTGCATCGCCAAAGCATATATAAATGAAACTCTGAAAAGGGGAATCACAATTGATGAGTTTGCATCGAGATTATCATTCAACTTCGATATACATGGAAATTTCTTCGAGCAAATTGCTAAATTCAGGGGAAGCCGGCGGCTATGGGCAAAAATAATCAAGGAAGAATATCATGCAAAGGATGATGCCTCTTGCTGGCTGCGTATGATTGCTGGCGGCGGCGGCGGCGGTTTAACAAAAGAACAACCTGAAAACAATATTATAAGAAGTGCATATTATGCACTTATAAGTGCTTTGTCTGGTACACAAACAATGGCTCTTTGCTCCTATGATGAAGCATATACTATTCCCACAGAAAAAGCAGCTGAAATTTCGTTAAGGACAATGCAGATACTACTTTATGAAATGGGTATTTGCGATACGGTTGACCCCTTGGGTGGATCATATTATATCGAGACTATGTCAACCGAAATGGAAAATGCAATAAGAAAGCAAATATCAGATGTAGAAGCACAGGGTGATATTGTAAAGGCAATTGCTGAGGGTAAGATTCAGGAGGCTATATCGAGACAGGCATATCAAAGGGAAAAGGCTATACAGGAAGGCAAAGTAAAAAAAGTCGGTGTTAATTGTTTTATAAAAGAAGAAGAAGTCAGAACGGTTGAGTTTCATCCTTATCATGAAGAGAATGCAAGGAAACAACTCGATAATCTTAAAAAAATTAAGAATGAAAGAGATAATGACAAAGTCGCAGAGTGTCTTGACAAGATAAAAAAAGATGCTCAGGAAAATAAAAATCTAATGCCATCGGTTATTGATGCAGTCAAGGCTTATGCAACAGTCGGAGAAATAACATCAGCCATGAAGGAAATTTTCGGAGAGTATGAGGAAAAGATTTATTTTTAACCAATGCCTTTAAACTTGTATATTATATATAATCTAATAATTAATTACACATAAAGCTTTACATTTTTCATTACTTTTTTGATAGTGTGAGAACATTTGCCAGAACCAAGCCACTCTATCATTTAATCTATTAATAAATCTATT
>JAKAKE010000126.1 GCA_021824625.1 Bacteroidota bacterium
TCTCTTCAGCAGTTGATCGTGTTACTTTTAATCTTGATTTTGGCATTTGTATACCTGCATTGTTTAACATAATGCAAATATACAAAATTTTATTCATTGTGTAAATTATTATTAGACTTTATATAATGTTGATGCATCGGGTTATCCTAACGTCAAAGCAAAATTTTATGCTTTTGATGCAACCGGAATTCAAATCACTAATCTGAACAATTCTGATTTTCGCATTACCGAAAATAGTCAGAATAGAAATGTTATTAGTGTAAGCTGTCCTGCATCTCCAATTAAAAATTTATCGGTTGTCTTTGCAGTTGATGTTACTATTTATAATAATATTGATAATGCAAAAAGTGTTCTTCTTGCTTGGTTGGACATGGTCCAACTTGGAACCAATGAAGTAGCATTAATGAGTTATAATGGAAATAGTTATATTAATCAGGATTTCACAACAGACAAAAACAAACTTACTACTGCAATTAATTCGCTTAGAACTTTGAGTAGTTCTGAAGATCATACAGGAGCTTTAATCAGACCTACCACAGGAGCTATTTCAATAGCTCAAAGGGCAAAATATAGACCTATTGTTGTTGTTCTAAGTAGCTGTAGCCATTTCAGTGAATCAAGAAAATCAGACATTTTGGCTGAAGCACAGAAAAACAACACATCAGTTAATTTCGTTATTTTTGATAGATATGATTGGACGCCGGAAATATGCAGAGAAATAGCATATAAAACAGGTGGATTTTCAAACAATAAGATTCCATACAACGATCTTGTAACAGCAAAGACATCAATTAATAAAATACTTCAAGTAAACCAAAAAGGTGGTCCCTGCGAAATCGAATGGTTAAGTGAGGGTTGTGGATATTCAATAACTGCGGATATTAACATTCCAAGTTTGCCTGCTAATACACAGGTTGAATATCAGATTCCTTCAAATGTTCTTCCTCAACTTATAATGACACCTTCTTCATCAATAAAATTTGGAGGAGTTATCCCAGGAAATGTTGATACTAAGCAAGTGACAATAACAGCAAAAAATAAAGCAATAGTAATAACCGGAATTTCAAGCACAAATCCAAAGTTTACTATAACAAATTACGGAGGTTCAGCACCGCCATTCACATTACAGCCAAATGCAAGCAGAGTTTTAACTATTCAATTTGCACCGACTGATTCCTCATTTTCTTATGCACGATTTGAAATAGAAAGCGATGCTTGTCTTGGTACAATATTATATGCAACCGGAGGTTATTCTGTGAGAAAAATCACTCAAGGAACATTAAAAGTAACACATCCTAATGGAGGTGAAATCTTTCTTGCAGGCAGTGATACTGTCATAACCTGGGAAGGTGTTTTACCTTCGGATACTGTGTCTTTAGAATATAGTTTAGATAATGGGAAGACTTGGAATTTGATATCAGATAAAGCGACCGGGTTGAGATATGGATGGAAGATACCAGATACAACCAGTAAGAAATGTTTGATAAGGATTAATCAAAATCAATTCGAGAAGGATCCGAAATCTTTTACTTTCTTTCAAATAGATAATATTTTATCCTCGGATTGGCACAATTCTGATTCTATTATTGTCACTGGTAATAGTGATGGATTTGTTAGATTATGGAATTCTAAAACAGGTGAGTTAATAAAAGAGGTATTTGCAGATAAAGGTTCAGTAAATGTAGTATCATATAATCCTGATTGTTCAAAAATTGCAAGTGGTCATAGTAATGGAGATGTGATTATCTGGGATTCAAATTTGATGAATAAAGAAATCATATTTTCAGAGCATTCAGAGCCTATTTCATCATTAGACTGGCACCCGATGGATTCTTTAATAGCAAGTGGTTGTGGAAATGATTTTTCTTCTACAACATATATATTTTTATGGAATCCTTACACTGGAAATATTTTAGATACTATTGTTGAGCTGTCAGGCGAGGTTCTATCTTTAAAATGGAACTCTGATGGGACTAAATTAGCAAGTGGAACTGATGGTGCTTTTGGATTTGATCCCCCTGCATCCCTGAAAATAAGAGATATTAACGGTAATATTTTGACCAAAATTGATGATATTTTTGGAGATTTTGGATCAATTTCTTGGAAACCAAATAGTTCTCAAATAGCAAGTACGGGAAAAGGTAATTATAGCGGTGATCTTATTATCTGGAATGCTAATGATGGTTCAAAAATATTTAATTTTTCTTATAATTTCAATTCAACATGTGTTGAATGGAGTAAAAAGGATGATTTAATCATTAGCACAAATGGCAGTAAGGTATTTGTTTTTGATGCAAATAATTTTAACCTAATAGATTCATTGACGACACTACATCATTCTGCAATTAATAACGTGAAATTGAATAATACAAGTAATAAGTTCGCAAGCTCTGCTTGGGGTGAAATATATATTTGGAATATCAATCCATTGAGACAGGAGTTAGCAATTGAACATCCCTCTCAATATGATTTGTATTCAGTTGATTGGAATCCAATAAATAATAAATTAGCTACCTGTGGTTCAGGCCATAACTTAAAAATTTGGGATGATGAACAACAAATTTGCATCAATAATATTTGGCTGGATTTGGAAAGAATAAATTCAGTGAAATGGCATCCTAATGGAAGGATTTTAGCTTGTGGTGGATATTCTGGTTATAATAAAGATATTCAATTAATAATAATTGATATAGAAAGTAATGTGATATTAAAATCTATTGGTTTAGACATTGATCCAAGCATAAATTCTATTGATTGGAATAATGACGGTTCTGAATTAGTATCATCTGATGATGATTCTTCTATAGTTATCTGGGATACTGGCACCTGGTTATCAAAAAAGGTTTTAACTGGACATACTGAAACCATTAATAGTGTAAAATATAGTCCTGATGATAAGTATATTATTAGCGGTAGTAATGATGGAAGTGTGAAATTATGGGATAGCCAATCAGGAATTCAATTATGGAGTATCAATATTGGAGATGAAGTAAGTTCGTTGGCATGGCATCCTGGTGGGAACTATTTTGCGGTAGGTTCGAGAGAATTTTTCAGTACAACAGATATAAGAATTTGGGATATCAATGGTAATCTAATAAATTCATTTGTTGGTTCCAATAGTGAAATTAACTGTGTTAATTGGAGTCCCGATGGTAATTTTTTGGCAATTTCTAATAGTGATTGGCCTGGTAGTAGTAATGCTATTGGAATTTGGGACGCTTCAGATATTGAAAATATTAAAGAAGTTTATAGTTTAGGTAGGGACAATAATGCTAGTTCCATTTGTTGGAATTCAGATGGTTCTAAATTAGCTTGCGTTAGTAGAAACAATATGTTTGGTTTAAGCGTTGGTCCAAGAGGTTATGGAAATGGTGTGGAAGTTTGGTACTTCAATAATTTTATTCAACAGGACCTCTCCGACTCCCTCTGGTCAATAGTAAAACCCGAAATTACTTGTTCTGATTTAGATATGGGTAGTACTTGTATCAACAAAAATAAGGACTCGGTTATTATATCATATATATCAAATCCGGGAACCTACCTATTGAACATCCAGTCCATAAAAATAACCGGTTCCGATTCTTCTGCTTTTTCTATTATTTCAGGAATGCCTCCTTTTGAAGTTGCACAGGGTGGAACCAAGGCTGTTGAATTCAGCTTTCAACCAAAATTAGCAAGGCAATATACTGCGAACGTAGAAATTAATACCTTAAGCGATACAATAAGGAAAACAATAACAGGTACAGGAGTAACTCAACAAATAAGTGTCATCAATAATTTAATTGATTTCGGGCAAATAGTCATTGGCTCTGACAGTATTATTACAACCTATGTAATAAAAAATACAGGTTCGGCTCCTATAAATGTAATAAGTTCAAATATTATAGGACCTGGTAGTTTATTCTTTTATATAAGCAAGGGGAATGCTCCTTTTACTTTGCAACCAGGTGAAGAACATCAGATTGAAATTACTTTTTCAGCAAATGAAATTGGAAGAACAAATGCTTTTATTCAATTTGTAATACCTGATGACTGTGGTGATTCTTATGTTCAGCTATATGGAGAGGGAGCAAAAAGGAATCCTAAAATCTCGGCTAATTTTCCGACTATTCCTAATTTGATATGCGAGAGTTACTCAATTAGTGATTTAGTAATAAGCAATACAGGTGGGAATCCTTTGATTATTAATTCAATGACTTTTAAGGGAAATGATTTTTCTGATTTTATAATCTCTGAGACATTTCCAATGACAATTGAACCTGATAGTTCTAAAAGGATATTAATTACATTTTCATCCTCATCAGTTGGACAAAAGGTTACAGATATAGAGATAAGAAGTAATTCAGAACCAGACTCATTATTAACAATTCAAATTTCAGCACGTAAAGATTCAGTCTCAATTGTTCCCGAAATTCAAACAATTGATCTTGGTTATTTTTGCCTGAATGAAACAAAAGATACCATATTAGTTGTAACCAATATGGGTACAATTTCATCAGGAGGATATGCAATTGCAAGTTCAAATATCATTTTAAGCAATAATGTTTTCAGTTTAAATATTGGTGATAATCATACAATTAATCTTCATTTTAACGGTTCACAAAATGAAGGACCATTTACTGAAAATGTAATCGTAATTGATTCATTATGTAGATATACAATGAATGTTCAAGTAACAGGAATTGTTGAAGTTCCGATTATTAATGCTGATACATTACGGCTTGTATCATTGATGGGTAAATCTAAAGAAGGAATATTAACAATTACCAATAATAGCAGTAGAAGCGTAATAATACAAAATCCACCTACGATATCACCTCCTTTTGAAATTGCTGGCAATCCGTTTCCTTTGCAGATTTCCCCAAATGGAACAGCTAATATAACGATACAATATACTCCCACAGATACAAATGAAGCTAATTTGACATTGCAATTTATCGGTGAACCATGTAATATTATTGAAGAAACTGAGATTAGCGGTAGAGTTGCTCCCGCCTCTGCTACTATTAGGATTGATTCAACATCAGGTTATCCTGGAGATACTTTAAATATCTCAATATTACTAATTAATGAACAGAACCTGCAAGATGCTGGAGTTACTGGATTCGATGCTGACTTAAGTTACAATCCTTCATTACTTGCACCAATAGATTTCTCCGGGAGCAAGATTGATGAGTCAACAGCATCGGTCCATCTGACTAACTTACCTCCTCAAACAGGAGAAATCGCAAAAGTAAAGTTTGTTGTTGGCTTAGGTAATGCAGAAACGACTACATTGAATTTATCAAATTTAGTCGTTAATGGTGGAACTGCCAATGTAACAGTTGTATCAGGTTCTTTCCATCTTCTCGGTATATGCAAAGAAGGAGGCAGCCGATTATTGAATCCCGAAGGAGATGTAAAGCTATTTTCAATAAAGCCGAATCCTTCGGGAGAAATTGTTGAAATAGAGATGGAGTTAATAGAAAACGGCAAGACAATAATTTACCTGTCGAATATTAATGGTGAAAACATTCGTACTATTTTTGAAGGTTCACCTAAGCCTGGTTTACAAAAAATGCAATTCAGTACGAAAGATTTGCCGACAGGGACTTATTTGCTGATTTTGAAAACACCGACAGTAATAAAATCACAAAAACTTAAATTAATTAAATAGGTGCAATAATCAATTTTAATATATTTTTCGTGTTATGATAGTATTTAATAAATGTTTTATTAAATTATTAAAGGAGCCAAGTTATGTTTACTATTAAGAAAAAGATACGGACCTTTGTTGCTGTTTTTTCAGTTTGCTTTCAAATAATATTTTTATTTTCGTGTGGTGAAAGCGAACCTGATCCACCAAAAATTACAGGTTGTAATGAATTTAAGTACGATGGATATACCTACGGTATCTGCGACTGCAGACCAGGTGTTAAGTCTTTTGACTGTAGTTCATCAGTAGATAATTATAAATATACATTTCATATTGAATGTAAAAATGGCTGTATTTCTTCCGTGGTAGTAAAAAAAGGGAGTAATGCAGAAATTGTATCACCAAATCAATAAAACAATTAATGATTAAACAAAAAGGTGTATAATGAAAAAAATTGTAATGTTTTTTGGATTACTAATTGTATCAACTATTGGTATAATTGCACAAACTTTTTCCGTCTTTGATGTTGACGCATCGGGCTATCCTACCGTCAAAGCAAAATTTTATGCTTTCGATGCAGGAGGCAATCAACAGACAAATTTTTCAACTGCTGATTTCTTTGTTAAAGAAGACGGAATTAACCGCACCCTAACTAATGTCTCCTGCCCCAGCCCCCAGCCCCCAACCCCAATTTCCTCTGTATTGGTAATGGACGTGTCCGGCTCTATGTGTGGAACGCCATTAGAGATGGAGAAAACTCTGGCTACTCAATGGGTTAATATGCTTAATTTAGGGCAATCAGAATGTGGCATAACAAGTTTCAGCGATGATTCCTATATTAACTGCGACCTGACAACCAAGCGTACTACTCTACTAAATAAAATTAACACTCTTACATGTATGAACGGTACTGATTATGACGAAGCTTTTTTGAACCAATACACAGGAGCCATTCAGATAGCAAAAGCGGGTAAAAACCATAAGAAAGTAATTGTATTTTTATCAGACGGTCAGCCGAATTATACACCACAGACAAGCAGAATCATTCAGGAGGCAAATGACAACGGAATAATTGTTTATTCTGTTATACTCGATATGGATGTGCCGCAATGTATCAAAGATATAACATCCCAGACCGGAGGATTATATTTTGACAATGTGAAAACCAAAGAAGAAGCCGAAGAAATATACCGTAAAATACTGATGCTTGCAACAGGCAATGACCCCTGCTCAATCGAGTGGACAAGCGACTTTTCTTGTAATGCAGGTTATCGAACAGCAATCTTTAATTGGAACAATTTATCATCAACTGTTTCATATCCCACACCTAATAAATCAATAGCATATCTGGAAATAAAGCCACAATCAATCCGCTTTTCAAATGTTCCACCCGGAGCAATAAAAGATACAACAATTACTATAACGGCTAGGAATGCAGATTTTAATGTTAATAATATTATAATAAACAATCTAAAATTCTCAATTGCACCAACAAATTTCAATCTGAACGAAGGAGAAAGCAAAAACATTACAGTTAGCTTTACACCTACTGATTCGAGCTATTCTTTCGGAAGATTTGAGGTGCAGACAGATAAATGCAATGCTTTTCTTTTTGCTTCCGGTGGCTTTACCGGAAAGAAAATAAATAATCCTACCCTAAAGTTGACTCATCCGAATGGAGGCGAAACCTTTCTTGCCGGAAGCGATACCGTAATAACCTGGGAAGGAGTTTTACCTTCGGATACAGTAAGTTTAGAATACAGCTTAGACAGCGGAAAAACCTGGAAATTAATAACTGATAAAGCAACTGGATTGAAGTATGGATGGGAGCATATTCCAAATATAGTAAGTAATAAATGTCTTTTAAAAGTAAGGCAATTGGATATAATAATTATTGATAAAGTCAATGATAAAATAATGATACCAACAAGCAATATAACTGATATTGCATGGAGTCCTACAGATAGTTTGCTTGCAACAAGTTGTACTGACTCAACTATTAAAATATGGGATCCAATTAATGGAAAATTAATTAGAACATTGAGGGGGCATATAGCAAGTGTTAATACTGTATCTTGGAGCCCTTTGGGTAATAAAATTGCAAGTGGAGGTGGGCATAATGATGAAATGATAAAAATATGGGATCCTTACTCTGGTATTTGTTTGAGAACAATACGAACCACTGAAGAAATAAATTCAATTGATTGGAATTCAACTGGTGATAGAATAGCATGTGCTCAAGGAGACTGGTGGGGTGCTCCTGATTATGTAATTACAATATGGAATGTAAATAATGGAAATAATATCAGTACATCTGAGTGGTGTTATGCTCCAGTAATTTCAATTTCTTGGAACAAAGAAAATGACATAATCGTCAGTGGTGATGTTAATTATAACATTAAATTTTGGGATTCTAAAACTAATAAACTTTTAAAACAAATTCATGATTCCTCTTCAGTATATTCAGTATCTTGGTCTCCGTATGGTAATAGAATCTTAAGTAGTATAGGTGAGTATATTAAAATATGGGACACAACAGGGAAATGTCTAATTCGAGTTTTTCAAGGGATTCAACAATCAGTGTATTCCGTCTCATGGAGCCCTAATGGTGACAAGATAGTATGCGGTGGTTCATTTTGGTCAATTGATATAAGAGATTCATGGACTGGTTTGCTCATACACGAGTTGGAAACCGAACATACAAGTTTAGTAACTTCAGTCAAATGGAATAATTTTGGAGATAGAATTGCTTGCGGTACATCACCAGATCCCTATTGGGCAGACAATGGGAGAAAACTAATTATTTGGTTTGTGGGTGGTCATTATTTACAAGAGGATATATCTGATACTTTTTTTTCAATATTAAAGCCATTAGCAACTAGTAAAAACATTGACATGAATAAACATCTTGTTGGCTCATTAAAAGATTCAATTATTATAAAATTCCTCCAAAATACAGGAACATTTCCAATTCGTATTGATTCTATTAGTATATCTGGAACAGATCCTTCACAGTTTTCTGTTGTTTCAGGTATCCCTCCTTATGTTATTGATGCAGGACAATCCAAAGCTGTTGAATTTCGCTTCCAACCTACTTCTGTTGGAATAAAAACTGCAAACATTTTGATTTATACACAAGCAGATACAATAATACAAACAATCACGGGCGAAGGAATCCAGCAGCAATTACAAATTGAAACACAAATATTGGATTTCGGAACAATTCCGGTTGGTAATGACACAACAATAGCTGATACTGCACTTATCAAGAACATAAGCTCTACGCCTATTACTATTACAAATACTCTGCAACTACCACCTGATATTGCCCAATTTGAAATTGTTAACGGAGGTGGTTCTTTTAATCTAAGTCCTGGCGAAAGCCGCAAACTTACTTTAAGATTTAAGCCTGTATATGGCGGCAGGACAACAGGCAGGCTTGGCTTTGAATATAACGGAGTCGGCTCTCCGGCAGAAGTCATACTTTATGGAGAAGGTATTGGAGGATTGGTTTTCATACCTGATGATTCTGCGAATGTAGGAGAAACAAGAAATCTCCAAGTTATGCTTGGCAAAGTAAAACCTGAAGGAATAGCATCAGTTGCGAGTAAATACAAAGCGAAGCTTCGTTTTGAAAACTCGGTGTTGTTCCCAACTACAAATGTAAATTTAAAAAGAGTTAATGATTCTATCGAAGTCGAGATTGAAAGCAACATTAGTAATAGTCAGAATTTGTATCAACTGCGGGTTATTGCAGGATTGGGAAGAGTCGGTGAAACATCTTTAGATATTCTTGAATTCAACTTGTATGATATTAATAATAATCCTGTTGATTACAATTTCGATTATCAGTCAGGTAATTTTAAAATATTAGGTATCTGCCCCGAAGGAGGCAAACGCTTATTAAATCCCGAAGGAGACGTACAATTGTTTTCAATAAATCCGAATCCTGCAAGTGAAGCAGTTGATATTGAAATTGAGTTAATAGAAAATGGTAGAACACAGTTAATACTTTCAAATATATTTGGAGAGAGAATACAAACGCTGTTGGATGGCAATCCAGAATTAGGAAGGCAGACAATCAGTTTTAGCACACAGGATATACCGACAGGAACATATTTTGTAATACTCAAAACACCAACAATAATTAAAACACAAAGGATTGAGGTGATGAAATGAGGAAGAGCATAATCGTTATTTTGTTATTGCAGATTTTAACATTTAATTTATTTTCACAAAGCCAACCGGCAAGTACAGGAGAGGCACGGGCAAGTTATGGTTTGTTCGGACATTTTAATTTAAACCAACACAGTGCAGATTTTCAAAAGTTGCCGGGAGTGCCTAATTGTTGTCCAAAATTTGAAAGCGGTTCCGGTACCGGATTTACAATTGGTTTATTATATGAACTGCCTTTATCAGATGATTTACAATTAGGGCTGAGATTAGGATATTCTTCCATAGGAGGCGAATTGAAGAAGACAGAACCTGTAACGATAATTAAAAGTGGAACTCCTCAGGCAGGTGAATTTGAGCATACCCTCAATGCAAGCTTATCTAATATCGGTATAGAACCATTAATTGGATGGCGGTTATTTAATAATTTTACAATCCATGCCGGATTTAGGGCGGGATATGCTTTAACAGGTAAATATGGCCAGGTTGAAACCATAGTAAAGCCGGCATCAGGAGCTACATTTCTCGATTCGTTAGGAAATGACACTCATAGCCGCACACGCAATGCTTTTTCCGGTGATTTGAAAGATGCCTCGACATTATATCTTTCGGCTATCGGAGGAATAAGTTATGAACTTCCTCTCAATTCTGACGAAACTCTTATGCTCGTTCCCGAGGCTTTTTATTCTTTTGGACTGACTCCGGTAGTAAAAGATTTAAAATGGGATGTCAGCAGTATTCGTGCTGGATTAGCTATTAAATATTCACCGATATACAGAATAATTGAGAAACAAAAAGGCAAAGAGCAAATTGATACTGTAATTATCAGCTCACCGGCTATTGCACAAAAGACGTTCAAAACCGGTATGCCTCGCATTGAGACTGAAACGCTCTATTCAGGTAACAAAAAAATTATCATTGAAAACTATATTAGAACTGATACAATAATAAATCCTAAACAATATTTATTAACAGCTTCTATAGATGTTTTAGGAGTAGATTCATCAGGCAATGAAATCCCAAATCCTGAATTTCTTGTTGAAGAATTCATTTCAACGGGTATGCATCCTCTATTAAACTATATTTTCTTTGATGATAATTCTTCATCAATACCATCAAGATATAATTTGCTGTCAAACAGCGACGCAGATAATTTTTATTATTCAAAACTTTATAATGTTGATGCATTGACTATATATTATCAAATATTAAATGTTATCGGCAGACGATTGAAAGATAATCCTGATGCTAATTTAAAAGTTGTCGGATGCAACTCAAATATAAAGGAAGAGAAAAATAATATTTCACTGTCACGCAAAAGAGCAGAATCTGTGAAAGGTTATTTAACTTCTGTTTGGGGCATATCGGATAAGAGAATCAAAATAGAGGTAAGGAATTTGCCAGCTAAGGCATCTACACCAATTGATGAACCTGATAAAATTGAAGAAAACCGGCGAGTCGAGTTATATTCAAATACTAATTCAATCTTAGAGCCGGTTGTAACTAAAGACACACTCTATATAATCAAGCCGGAATTAACAAGATTTAAGCTTTCAGTAAAATCAGAAGCAGGTTTAAAAAAATGGCAGCTTGATGCTTTTATCACAAATCAATTAGCTACTTCTGAATCCCAAAATAGCATATTCAGGAAAAATGGTATTGATGATGTACCAGAAATAATTGATTGGGTTTTAGCAGACAACTCTTTTCAAATTTTCAAATCAAAGCAAAAGATAAATTATAAATTAAGTGTTGATGATTTATCTAAACAAAATATCGAATCAAATGTTCAGAATTTGAAAATAAAATTTAGAACTATTGAACAGAAGAAAATAGAACGTCTTGCAGATAAAGAAATAGACCGATATAGTTTGATTTTGTTTGATTTCGACAAGTCCGAAATAATTGACGAAAATCTTAGAATCGTAAATTTCATTAAATCCAGAATTAAACCAAATTCAAATGTAAAAATAAGTGGTTATACAGATAGAACCGGAGATGTTGATTATGACCGGGAACTTTCTCTGAAGCGTGCCAGGTCAGCAGCCAATATATTGAAGCAACCGAATTCTGAGGTACTTGGATTAGGCAGGGATTTCCTTTTGTATAATAATGATATTCCTGAAGGCAGATTCTATTGCAGAACTGTGAATATTACAGTTGAGACACCAATAAAATGATGTGAAATTTTTGAAT
>JAKAKE010000049.1 GCA_021824625.1 Bacteroidota bacterium
ATTTTTATTTTTTTTAGGTCTCCGTTTTTATGCTTTTGTGCTTCTTCTAAATCGTAATCAGACTGCAATCCGAGCCAGAACTTTGCTGATGTGCCGAAATATCTGCTCAAACGGAGAGCAGTATCAACGCTAATGCTTCTTCTGCCTTTGAGAATTTCGGAAGTTCTGGTCTGAGGTATTCCTATGTCTTTCGACAGCCTGTAAGCACTTATACCGAGAGGCTTCAGAAATTCTTCATCCAGGACTTCACCCGGGTGTATGTTTGGTAATTTTCTCATAATTATATTTAATGATAATCTATTATAATAACTTCTTCTGCGTTGCCTTCATTCCATTTGAATGCAATTCGCCATTGTGAATTTATTCTTATACTGTGGAACATTTTTAGTTTGCCGCTTAATTTTTCTAGCTTGTTTGAAGGAGGAATTTTCAAATCGAGCAGGTTTTGTGAGTTGTTCAACATCCTCAGTTTACGCCTGCCGATTAACTGAATTTCCGGCGGCAAACTTTTTACTCTGTCCCCTTTCCATATATTTTCGGTTTCTTTGTTTCCAAATGAAATTATCATACTAACGTTTATAGTTATCAACGTCAAAGATAAGCAATTATTATTAATTTTTTAAATTATTAAATATAATATGAGTAATGATTTTTTCAAAAAACTCCTCCTCAACATTCTCCTTATCCAATCGTTTCGTATATGATTTGAAAGTGAGCATTTTGACTATTCTGGGATTGAATTTATTTTCGAGGCAGACACAGGAATAAAGTGTATTCATGGAATCGCTACGATTGTTAATAATATATAATAATGAAATTTATGAAGAAAAAATTTTAAATGCAAGAAGCAGGAAGTTGGTAACCAGGTGTTGGAGGCAAAAAAAATAAAAATTTGATGAGGGTTAATGATATAGATTCCTGCTTTCGCAGGAATGACTGTAATGGATTTAAGAACAAGGATTAACGATTTATGATTTAAGAATGCCCTTCGACTACGCTCAGGGTGACAAATAAGGATTTGAGAACAAGGATTAACGATTTATGATTTAAGAAGACCCTTCGACTACGCTCAGGGGGACAGACTTTTTTCTCCAATTTCCCGATGCCAGAATTTCATTATCAATTTTCAATTCTCAATTATCAATTAGGAAATTTACTTATATTTGCAAAAATTTAATTTGAACAATTGATATGGAGTATTAATGAACATTATGGTTTGTATTTCAAGGGTTCCCGACACTGCAACGCGAATTCTAGTGGGACCCGACGGCAAAACAATTGACACACAAGGTATTAAATATGTCATCAGCCCTTATGATGAGTATGGGATTGAAGAAGGTTTGAGGCTGAAAGAAAAGAACGGAGGCACGGTTACTGCCGTTACAGTAGGTGCAGAAGCCTCGACCGATATTTTAAGAACTGCTCTTGCGATGTGTGTTGATAAGGCTGTTCTGATTAAAGCCGACATTCAAAAAGATTCTTTTTTTGTCGCCAAAAACCTTGCTGAATATGCAAAGGAAGTTAACCCGGATATAATTTTTATGGGAAGGCAAAGTGTAGATTATGACTCGCTCCAGATGCCGTCCATGCTTGCTGAATTTCTGGGGATGCCTTCTGTTTCAGTCGTTTCGAAGCTTACAATTGCAGACGGTAAGGCAACAGCTGAAAGGGACATCGAAGGTGGTAAGGAAATTGTCGAGGCATCACTCCCATGCATAATAAGTTGTCAGAAAGGTTTGAATGAGCCGAGGTATCCTAAGCTTCCGGATATAATGAAAGCGAAATCGAAACCAATAGAAATGAGAGAGCCTGTGCAGACCGATGAGAAAGTAACTGTTTTAGGTATGTCCATTCCTTCCAAGCAGAGGATTGGGAGAATTCTAAGTGACAGTGATGGCGACATTGATGAACTGGTGCGTTTGCTCCATGAAGAATCTAAAATTATATGAAAATTATTAGGAGTTTAAATAAATGAATAAAATACTTGTTTTTCTTGAAGGTCAAAATAATTTATTGAAGAGAACATCCTGCGAGGCGATTTCTGCGGCACGCTCTCTGGCTACCGCTGCGGGTATCCCTTATGTTGGAATTATTATTAACGGAAACAAAGAGCAGGTGAAATACGCAGGTGAATACGGCATGGCTAATGTTATTAATGCAAAGCATGAGTTGATGGATACTTATTCATCCACAGCAGCAGCTTCAATTTTGCACCAGGTGATTAAATCGGAAAATGCTGATGTAATACTTTTTGCCGGAAATGCAAAAGGAATGGAACTTGCCCCGAGAGTTGCCGCAAAACTTGAAGCAGGTTATATGAGCGATTGTGTAGGATTGGAAATTCTGGATGGGAACATCATTGCGAAGAAACCTGTCTATGCAGGTAAAGCACAGATTACTGCTAAAGTTAATTCGGACTGCAAGGTGTTTTCACTCCGTCCGAATGTTTTCACAGCAACAAAAACGGGTGAAGCGATTACTATGACGACTAAAGATTATGCTCCGAATTTATCGGAAGATGATAAGAAAGCTTTTGTATCGGCATTGATGAAAAATGAAGGCAGGATGGATGTATTAGAAGCTGACATAATTGTATCAGGCGGCAGAGGAATTAAAGGGGCAGAGAATTATAATCTTATTGAATCGCTTGCTTCTGCATTTGGAGCGGCAGTCGGTGCATCCAGGGCAGTTGTTGATGCAGGGTGGCGTCCACACAGTGAACAGGTCGGACAAACCGGAAAAACCGTTTCACCGAATCTTTATGTTGCATGCGGTATTTCAGGAGCAGTACAGCATCTTGCCGGAATGTCAACATCCAAAATTATAGTTGCAATCAATAAAGATAAGGATGCTCCTATATTCAAAGTGTGTGATTACGGAGTAGTCGGAGACTTGTTTACAGTAGTTCCGAAGCTTGCAGAAAAGGTCAAACATCTGACAGGAAAATAATAAGCTGAAAAATACGAACTGCAATATTAAAAATAAAATGCAGTCTTAAATAAAAATATTTGATAGAAAAAATTAAAAGTGATAGATGGATAAAGTTCAATTAGTTGTCCTTGGTTTATCGGCAAGTCCGGCGAGTAATAGTGCTTATGCACTGATTTTGAAGGAAGTGGACGGCAACCGCCGACTTCCTATCATAATCGGTGCATTCGAAGCACAGGCAATAGCACTCGAAATGGAAGGAGTCGTTCCGCCTAGGCCTATGACACATGATTTACTAAAAAATGTTGTTGATTCTTTTGGTTCGAGTTTAAGTGAAATATATGTGAATGAGCTTCGCGAAGGCACATTTTATGCTAAGCTGATTTTCGATGAAGGAGATCTGGAAATAGATGCCCGTCCAAGCGATGCGATAGCACTTGCTGTGAGATATAATGCTCCGATATATGTGAAAAGCGATATACTCGACGAAACCGGATTAATTCCGCAGGGTGAAGAACCGGGAATAGACGAGACAGATGAAGAAGCATATCTCAGGAATCAGAAACAACAGCAGGTGGATAAGCACAGACCCAGAACCAAGGCTGAATTGCTTCAGACACAACTTGAAAAAGCTGTGAAAGACGAGAACTATGAAAAAGCCGCACAACTACGTGATGAGTTGAGGAAGATACTTGAAAGTCAGTAAACTATAATTTAATAATTTCAAATGAATGAACATCAGGAAATAGAATTAAAACTGAAAAAATTGATGCCTGAATTAATCGAAAAATTTCATATTGAAAAACTTGGTTATTTTGGTTCTTTTGCTGACGGTAGTTATACTGACAATTCTGATGTTGATATTCTCGTTCATTTCAACAAGCCGATTGGTTGGGAATTTTTTGACCTTCAAGATTTATTGGAGACTCATTTAAAAAGAAAAATAGATTTGGTTTCTGTCAAAGCATTGAAAATGAATAGAAACAAAAGAAATTAAAATTATAGTCTTTATCATTTTTAATATCCTAGTTATTGGTAATTAAGTATACATTTGTAATTTCTTTTATGAAATAACAAATTTAAAGAATAACTTATCATATCTACTGATTTGGAATAACAAAATGTTCTCCTATGAAATCTTGCCATAAAATGTCTTACTTTACTATTCAATCCCTCTATCGTATATGTTTCTGCTTTACTAGCTATATGTTTACCTTCTGGTAGAACACATTTATATGCCTCCCAATGATCAGTACAATAATATTTGGCTCCAATACCTTTTATCTTTTCATACAGTTTCTCTGCTGTCTGTTCACTTCTGTCTCCTATTTCAAAACCCAATACTTTTTTACTCCTTCTTTCAATAGCAATCCAGATCCATATTCGTTTTTTTTTGAACCGACATAGCTACATATCTCATCTACTTCTACTATTGCATCTCTATCTCTTTCTATCCGAATAAATTCTAATTCTTTACCAAATTTCTTAACCCAATTAATTATTGTTACATGACTTATCCCTATTACTCTACTTATTGCTCTAAATCCAAGTCCTTCTAAGTACAATTGAATTGTTCTAATTATATACAATTTCTCTAATTCTTTTCCTAATTTAAAAACAGTAAAATGGTAATTACATTCTTTGCATGTATACCTTTGACGATTTTTTACTATTCCATGCTTAATGATTTTAATTGTTCCACATTTTGGACATTTCTTTGGTTCCATGATACTCTCCAATATATTAGTGAAAAAGCATTTTCACAAATATACTAAATGTATACTAATTTACCAATACCATATCCTAATTAAATTTTTATCCTCCAAAATATTTGTTAATTTTGTAATCTGAAAATTATGCCGGAGTAGCTCAGTTGGTTAGAGCAATGGAATCATAATCCA
The DNA here is from genome assembly GCA_021824625.1 of Bacteroidota bacterium. GTDB lineage: Bacteria > Bacteroidota > Ignavibacteria > Kapaibacteriales > UBA2268 > XYC2-FULL-35-21. The sequence goes on from JAKAKE010000049.1 coordinate 4,830, forward strand.
TGTGTCGGGGGTTCAACTCCCTCCTCCGGTACATAATAAAAAATTAACCTTGAAGAATTAGAACATCCCGATTCATATCGGATATGGCTGCTGATCAATATCTCTCGTCATGTACAAATTTTTTCTATTTAATAACAATTACTACTTGATTAATCAAGAAAATATTATTTCTTTTCCTTTATATGAAAAAATTTGCTATTTTGATATATTGAGGTTATGATATTGATGTAATATTTGATTTGATAATTATCGGGAGCTCAAAATTCTTATATGAAATCAAAGTTATTTATTGTTTGTTATTTCTTCTTATTGTCAACTCTAAATGTTTTTTCACAGAATCTTGAGAGAATTGGTGATGATAAAATAATCACTGCAAGCGGTTCGGTTGGATTGAATTTCAGCTACTATGGAATATCAGGAATGGAAGCCCGTTACAGGCCCATTGATTATTCTTTGCTCGGTTCATTTACAGTCACTCTTTTTGGTATAGCCTTTCCTTTTTCAGCAACAATAAGTGAACAAAACAGAAATTTCATACAACCTTTCAATCAATATGGAGTTAGCCCAAAGTATAAATGGATTACTGCCCACGCAGGATGGAGAAGCCTGAACTACTCCCCTTTTACTTTGTCGGGGCATACTTTTCTTGGTGGAGGAATTGATTTGAATCCGGGTATTTTCAGATTTGGTGCAATGTACGGAAGGTTTCTGAAAGCAACAATCGGGGATAGTAACATTTCGCATACAATAACTCCAACGTTTGAAAGAAAAGGTTATGCAGTTAAAGTTGGCTTGGGTTCTCCAAGTGATTATTGTGATTTGATTTTTTTAAAAGCATCGGATGATTTGAATTCAATAGATGCAACTTATCTTGATAAGATAGATTCACTGAATGTGCTCATAAAACCGGCTGAGAACATGGTTTTGGGTTTAACCGGCAGATTTTCACCTTTTACATTTTTAAGTTTTGATATTGACGGGGCGGCAAGCTTATATACAATTGACACAAGGGCTTCCCCACTATCCGATTTTGACAGCACAGGTTCTAATTTTGGCAACGCCGGTATTCTGAAACAATTTAAGAGTATATTTAATGTTCGGACATCAACGCAATTCACAACAGCATTTCAATCTGCTGTAACTTTCAGAGGACAGGGATTCAGTCTGAGACTTGCTTACAAGAGAATTGACCCTGATTACAAGTCCATGGGTATTTATTATATGGAATCGGATGTAGAGAATATTACGCTTTCACCAAATATATCATTATTTAATAATTTGCTGAGAGTCGGAGGAAGCATAGGTATTCAGTATGATAATTTGATGAATACAAAATTGAATACATCACAGCGGGTAATTGGTTCTTTCGATATTTCACATCAGCAACAAATTTATGGTATTGATTTAAGATATTCGAGTTATGGTATAACCCAAACGAGAGGTATGAATCCGGTAATTGACAGTATAAAAATTTCCCGGGTTAATCATAATTTTAATTCTGTGTTCAGATATACTATTGCAAGTGCATCATCTGTGCATAATATTCTGCTGATGGGGGGATATCAAACATTGGTGGATTTGAATGCAAAGACAGCAGGAAATACAGAGACTCAGAATATTACCGCTACACTGACTTATCAGAGTACATTGATACAATCAGGACTGAGTTATGGAATAAATATTAATGCCGTTCAATCAACTATGGCTAATTCTAAGAATTTATTTATAGGGCCGATTTTGCAGGCAAATATTTCATTGCCTCCTTTTAGTATAGGTGGTTCAGCAGGTTACCAGTTACAAAATGTTAACGGACAAAGCTCGGGAGCAACAACTACAGCTACTATTCAGAGTAGTTATCAATTGTCAAATTCTCATACATTACGTTTTGATGTTAATCTTATTAATTCTAATTTGACGGGAACAGGAAATCCGAATTTTACCGAATATAGAAGTAGTTTCGGGTATATGTATAACTTTTAATAGTGTTGAGTGTTAAGTGTTGAGTGTTAAGTGTTGAGTGTTGAATGTTGAGTGAAATTTTGAATTTAAAATTTGAATATTGAAAATTGCACAATTGAAAATTTAAATTATAAAATAGAGGTGATTTATGAAAAAGCTAAAAATTAAATCATACTTCCATAGATTCAGTATGACATTAGTTTTATTTCTGATGTTGTTCCTGAATGTTGTCATAACATATAATACACTTGCACAGGATAATGTAATAATTGTTACAACGAATATTGTACCCCCCTACTCACCATATTATTCCGATTATTTTGAAGGGAAGAATAATACGATTATTACATTGCAAAACATAGACCAGGTGACACATGAAATAAAACTTGGTGGTATGATAAAAGGCGATAACGGTATTACAATATCAACAAAACAAGGATACCAGCCATTATCTCCGATAATTTTGGAACCAAATAAACCAAGAATTTTAACAGGGACAGAACTTAAATTATATATTGATGCAAAAGACCTCGAAATAGTTGGAATTGAAAAAGAGAAATTGATGAGGACAGCGTCTCTGCCTGAAGGTAATTATGAAATCTGTTACAGGGCTTACGATTATTTTACCGGAAATCCCTTGTCGGGTGTAGCACCTGCAGGATGTGCAACAATACCGATTGCTTATCCTGAGCCACCTATTTTGATTCAACCGGCAAATGAGGATACATTGGAAAGTATAAGCGTTGCGAATCCTGTGATTTTTACCTGGATAGGCTCACCATCAGCACCTCTGGGAACGATATACAACCTTCAGATAGCTGAAATGGTAAATCCCGGTGATAATCCAAACGCTGTTATGTATTCAACAACAAAATTCTATTTTGATAAGCAATTGTCAATGACTAATTATATTGCATTTCCAAATGACCCTGCTTTTAAAGACGGGAAAACTTATGCATGGAGGGTTGTTGCACGTGATCCTATGAATAAAGTGACATTCAAGAATTACGGTATCAGTGAGGCATGGAAATTTACATATAAAACCGGTGAAAAATCCATCGCAATTGACACTACTCCAAAGGTAGCCGGAAATGGAATTGATATTATTATACCGATATGCAAGGAAGTCTCTGATAATTTTAACACTCCAAAAATTGAGGTAAATAGTAAAAAGAATTTTTTCATATCCTGGAAACAGCTAAATATTAAACAAAAGGACACAGCAAATATAAAATATTTAATTCACTTTATAAATTCTTTAAATATAGATTTCAAACAGACTGGAGCTATGTCAACTATGATGACAGAAGCTGCAACAGGAGATGAGGGCGAGAAGAGATTTGACGATTATGCCGTATTGAATCTGCCACAAAATGTTTCCTCATTGTATTTCAGTAACGGAAATAGCTACAAGTTTTATGTTGAAGCATTCAATTCATCAAATCAAAAGACCGCAGAATCGAAATTATGTGAATTTATATATAATGAAACACCTGATACAGCAGAAGAAAATAAGACGGTTTATAATGTTACCGGGAAGCTGATGTACAAGTTCCAGGATTATGTGGATGAGTATCCTGTAAATTCTCCTAACGTTAAACTGAAAAGATATTTGATGATAAGGGATACAGTTACAAATAATATTTTGGTTGACAGCTTGGACCCGAATATTTTTTATCCCGGACAAGTTAATAATGATTTTTTAGTATCATTGAATGAGGATGGTTCTTTCAGCTACCCTATAATAGCTAATAAAAACGGGGGCGACCTTGATAAGTTTGTCAGCCAATATGTTCAAAAGAAAGTCGGGAACATGTACACAATGACATTATTTAAGGGGAAATTATTTGAATATTACATGCTTCAAATAAATAATCCCCATTATGTTGAAATCAATAAGAAAATTGAGCTTAATTCGGATTCGATAAATTTAGGTAAAATCACAACTTTTGTCTATAGCTATAAACTTAGATTTGAAGTCAGTAAAGGATATAAGAAAGGTAATTATAAGGACCTGAATCCGCAAAATGTAAAAGTAGATATATACCGTCTTACGAGTAGTGCAGATATTCCTTATTATGAAGGAGAACTGAAGCCGGGTGACCCGAAGGTTCAACTATACCAGATGAAACATGTATCAAATGGAAAAGTGGAAACAGTAATCGGGAGTGACGGTAAAGCACACACTATTGTAACTATTGATAAATTAATTGTCAATAGTCCTAATAGTGATAATTACATTGTTGACCTTTGGCAGGAAGAAATTATTAACGGACAGGTTAAAAAGCACTGGAGCGAATATTGGCTTACTACTCAAAAATTCAAACCAAATTTATACCAGTTTATTGTTAACTACTTAAATAAAAGTTATAATTACAATGTAAATAAAAAAGCTACTATTATCTCCAATAATCCGCCGACAGCTTCAGTTTCCGGGCAGTTGGTATCGCGTGACCCGAGTGACCCGAAATCAAATATCAAACCAATGACTTATCGCGATATTGCACTTATGGTAACATATTTTGTAGAAGATAAAAACGGATATAAAACAATTATTGACCCTTATCATGTCCAGGAAGAAATAAATAAAAATAAGAGCGAATCAATTGGAGGTACAAACACAGGACAATATGGAGCATCTCTTGAAAATGATTTACAAAAGCCTTTCGGAGACGGCAATACTTTTCTTGCTACCACAACAACTGATGGAGAAGGAAAATTTGTATTTAAGAACTTTGCACATATTGATTCAATAGGTGCATGGAATAGCTCAGGAAAATTCGGAACAGGCAGCGGTGAATTTTGCAATGTTGCCGGATTTTCCGGAAAACTTAACCGAACAACAAGAGTTGTCGTTATTGATTATACAAAGCAGTATATATATAATCCATCCGATAATATAACTATTCAACCGCTCGATTCGATAGATGTAGGTACACTCATTGCATATAAGAGAACTTATAGTCTTAATGTTGTGCCGAGAAAAAATCCCAAGAATAAGATTCAAAGCCAGCCGGGAGGAGTCATTTATGGAAGCAAAGTCAAAATAACAAGGTGGGACGGTTTCGTACAGGGAGAGCAATATGCTGACAAAGAAAATGGTGTTGATTTTTCAAGTCTGTTCATGCATAATAAAAATATAAATTGGGATGATTTTAAAATCGAAATCAGCACGAATGATACTGTTGGGGAAAACAGCTACGAGACAAGAATAGTCAACTTTCCAAGAGGATATGATGACTGGAAAAATGATACTGTATATTGTAATAATTTAGAAAGGTGGGTAGATCTTGGAAATAAAGGGAATCACTCAGCAGCAGCAATATCTCAGGTAATTTGCACAAACTATGAAAATGATATGGCTGCAAAAATTTCTGAAGTTTACTACCGAAACGATTATGATTATCTTTTCATTGAGGATTATACTCCCGTTAATATCAGTATCAATGTATATCTTGACCCAAAACTACCAATTATTTCGGGTCGTGTTCTCGATGCCTCAAATGCAATGCGTAGCGTTAACTTTGGAATTGTTACCCTATACTTCGGGAAGGAAAATGATGATTCTGACATGAAATTTTATTCCGGGACTGGAGGAAGTTTGAGGATTGTAGGCGAATCATTCAAGAACGGATATTTTGTTTTTAAAAATTTAGATTTATACCAAAACAGGTACAGATTGAAGATTAATTCCCCGGGATATTATTTGTATGGGGCAAGTAAATTGAGTTCAAACGGTTCAAGTACTGACTCCTTAAATCAATCTGTCGGCAAGGACTGCATTCCACCCGTTCCAAATGCTTTTAAATTAATTTTAGGCCAGCAGATACACTTCCCGCAAATACTTATGATGCCAAAAGGAACAGTTTACGGATATGTCGTCGATGAGAATGGAAAAGCTGTGGAATGTTATGTCAGGACAAAACATGGAAAAATGGTAAAGACAGAAGATGCTGCATATCTGAAAGAATTTGACATAAAAAATTTGAATTATACTCCTTTGCTTCAATCGAATTACCCAAAGAGCGCTAAAAAGAAGACACTTAAGAAGTCAGATATGAAAATGAAGATGAAATACGGGGTTGAAAAAGAAGTAAGTGATGAAACGACATTTATGCAAATGCAGACTTTACAATTGGCTGAATCAGGGCAAAAATTTACTGTGAAGATACCGACCGGGGTAGCTGACACTCTGTTCGTTTTCCCTGTAGATTTGAAGTATTTTAATGATACGATTGTTATTCCGGCATTGCAAAATATACCAAATGATACGACAAATTATTATTTGGGGAAAGTTGTTGTCAAGGAACGTAAACATAGGATTTTGATTGATGTTTCGAATCAATATACAAAGCAACCGGTAGCAAACTGCAGGGTAAGAATACTTGATTATGAAGATACTACTGATAAAAATGGCATAGCAATTTTCGAATTTAAGAATGCTTCACTAAAGAATTTCTGGATGAAAATTGACCCGCCGGATACTTCAGATTTGATACCTGTTAATACAGAAATTCAGAATGAGGAATCGAAGGACTTCAAGGAATATAATTTTACTTTGAAACCCGGGATGACTGTCAAAGGTAAAGTTACAGTAAAAGGCAATGCTGTGCCATACGCTGAAATTTACGTTCTGAACGGATACAATACAAACATCCGGAAAACAAAATCTGATGCGAACGGAGATTATATATTGAAGGGGATTAATCCTAATTTGGGATGGAAGAAACAAAATTCGTGGATAAATGTAAGATGTGTGCCTCCAGAAGAAAATCCACCGGTTGATTCTACAGGAAAGGTTAATCTACCGGGGCAATTACCGGGAACTGTAATTGACCCGAATATAGATTACCCGAATCTAACAGGGGAAGAAAAGAAAATAGAGTTTGACAAAGGGCAGAGTTATGAATATTCATGCAATTTTGAATTAATGGAATTCGCTGCTGCAAACTTGCAAAGGTTGCACGGATTTCATATCAAAGTACATAAGATTGTAAGCAAACTGAATGGGGATTATGAGCTGAACGGTTTGATTGATTTCAGTAAATCGGCAAATGCATTTGAACTGCTGGATAATTCCCAGTATGCAGGTTTGGGAAATTTAATTGTTCATCCTAATAATCAAAATCTTGACAGCAAGGGCAGGCCATATTTTGAAGCTGTTCCAGGAAATACATCATTTCCTCTGACTTTGCC
>JAKAKE010000123.1 GCA_021824625.1 Bacteroidota bacterium
TAAATTATAATATCCAATCCCGGTATTAATCCTGAAAGGCGGCAGGGCATAAGAGAATAACAACAGTATCGGATATGCATCCAGGTCTGCATTAATGTCCTGCGTTTTTAAATTTGCTATCCCCAGGTACCCCGATTCAATACCAACACTAAGTATGTATTTGGTGAGCAATTGCACCCTGAGTGACAAAGCAATTTTGTTTTTCTTTATTTCATCAGAATAATCCGAATAGAATTTCGATATGCCAAAGGAATACCCGCCTGATGCGGTTATTTGCACCTTGTTTGTGGAATCTGTTTTCACATAAGACACAGCTTTGTAATTAAACAATGCAAAGAAAAATAATATAATGATTATTTTAATTTTCATTTTTTACTGCTTAGTATAAAATTCAAAAGCAAGAATCGAGGGATAGTTTGTGACGAAACCGTCAAATTCACCTTCCTTCATGTATTCTCTCATAAATTGTACATCATCAACAGTCCATGCAAATACTTTAACACCTCCGGCATGCATCTGCCTTACTTCATCAAGCTGAGTGCCGAGTGTCCAGGAAGCGCCCCAGTATTCCGATTTGGTTTTTCTAACGTCTGCAATACTAACCTCGCAAAGAGAACTTACATTATTAAAATATGAATTGCTGATAAATTCATTTTCTATTGCCTCATCCGGAATCCCGACAGCAATATCAACATTGCGGTTAATTGCGTTTGCTTTTGATTTATTTGCTTCAATAATTGGAACAATGTATTGCAAGGAATTAGATGATTTAATATCCAGCCAAACGAGACGCAGTCCGGTTTTATTAATTACCAAATCCAATGCTTCATCTAATGACGGTAGTGTTTCTCCGTTTTTCAGTTTGCACAGTTTTCTTAAATGAGAAAAATTGTAATTTTCAATAGGGCCTGTCAGGAAATCTCCATTTACAAGCCGTGAACTGATAAAATCATCATGGAAAAGTACAGGTACATTATCTTTTGTTATTCTGACATCAATTTCGATTGCATTGGCACCGAGAGATTCTGCAAGTTCGATTATTTCGAGACTATTCTCGGATGCCGGAAGTTTATCGGAATTTCTACCGCCTCCTCTGTGTGCAATAATATAAAAAGAACTATCGGATTTCAATTTATCTCTAAATTTCATGACGAAAACTTTTTTATTTCTTCCTGCCTCTATAATACCACGGATAATCATACTGTCCGGCTGAGTGCCTTCAATTATTTCTTTGGCGCCTTCATTGTAATCAATCGTAAATCGGGAAATTCCCGTTACCTGGTTTATAAGGTCCCGCCAGTATCCTTCAAGAATAATTTTATTGTCAATGATTCCGCTTTCCATGATGAAAAAATTCTTCGATTTCCCGAAAAACATGGAAACTTTTTCTTTATTTGACTTGATTACACATAATTCACCAAGTTCATTCTTTATTTCATCTAAAGTATAAATGCCGTTCAGCAACGATTTGCTTTGGGGAGTTAGAGGAGTTGAGCCGATAAGCTGACTTGCACTGCCATAATCCGGATATTCAAGTTCTGTCATATTTTGGCAGCTGAAAAGGATAATTAGAATTGGTAAAATTAAAAATACTCTCATATATTGTATCCTACCATAAATTCAGGTATAATCAGCCAAACCTGGTTTGTTGTATAAGCCAGCCAGCTTTGGTAAAAGTATCTTGTATAATTGAATTTTATTCCGAGAGCAAAGATATTTTCATCCCATAATGGCTGTTCTAAAATTAATGAAGATGAGATATTAATAACACGGTCTTTTTGTGTTTGAACGGCAATGTTACCAATGCTTTTTGTCAAATGCAGCATGTAAGCTGCTTCATTTTTGAGTGTTGCCCTAAGCTCACCGAAATTGAATCCTATTGCTACTGACGGGTAATTAATCCAGCCATATATTTTTGAATTGAAATAATCGAAATAGGCAAAACCATACCAGAAAGCCATGTTATCGCCGATTGAAAATGATAATTTTCCTATGTCAAAATGCCAGCTCGCACCGGCTGAAAAGTGATTTGTAAGTACATTTGTATTAATACCTGCATTAGCAGAAATATTTAAAGGAAGTCCGAACCTGCCGTAGAAAAATAGCATGGGGATTTGATTGATCTGGTCATCAACTATGAATTTGGGAAGTTTCCCCACTGTTACTCCGATACTGCTTTTTAATGAAAATTCAGGAATAGGCTTGGGATAAAAAGTAAAATCATATTTACCGTCTATCTCCTGTGAATACAAAAATGAATTTGAAATAATTATAAGAAAATATGCTGAAATAAATAGTTTCATTTTGATTATTAAATAATTCCAAATTTTCGCAGAAAATTTTTCCGACATTCAAAATCCAACATTCATAATTCATAATTTAAACTACTGTCCTGTGTCCACAGTCAGGAAGATTGAACATTCCTTTGTTTCTCCTTTGCACAGGTTTTTTTCTACTACGCAGATTTTGTATTTGCCTTTTTTGGAAAAATTGTATTTCAGTTCTGTCAGGTTCTTACCTTTCTTTATTGTTTTTTTTACGTCCGGGTCAATGATTAGCCATTCAATTTCTTTATCTGAACTGCAATCGGCAAAGCAGCGGCTCTCATATATTAATTCTACTTTTTGCGGTTTACCGAGATATAAAAAGTTGTTTATAATGCTTGCCTTTTTTTTGTTGTTCAAGTAATACAAGTCAATACAGCCACAGCTTGGGCAGTCGGGGGCGGCTCTCATGCCTGCATCGGAGCCTTGCTGTTGATTTGTAATCGTGCAATTCACTTCAGCATAAAATTTATCGGTATTACTCACGCTGTCGGAGCAAAGTGTAGTACCGTATATCGTATATTTTCCGCAATAGGGGAAATCATATATAATCACAGGGCTAAAAACAATTATGGGTAATGCAGGAAGGGTAATTGCAGCAAAATAAATATCAGGATTAATAACCCTTATTATTTTTTCTAATTCGATGCAATCGCCCTGGCATTTACCGTCAATTGCTATTTCTGCAGGAACTCCCATCTGAACACCCTTTTTTTGATTCAATGGGGGCACTCCAATCCTGTTGAACATGAGTCTCATTTTGCAATTGCAGTTTTTAACAGGCTCGGATTTTTCTTCTACTGTAATCGAGCTATCGCCTTTGGGTATGGGTTTTGTATAAATCACTCTCCCGGTTGCCGCGGAAAGAGGAAGATTATCCTGATAAACTTCGACTTCCCATTTTCCGTTAGGATGTTGGGCAAAAATGTTCTGAATAATTTTTCTTTCAGAATCATTTGTAGGAAAACATTCCTTTGTGCTTATTCCGTCTTCAGTCAGGATTCCGATTGTTTCTTTCTTTTCAAATCTCAGAAAACAGCCGGGGAACCTGTGCTTTTCAGGCCCTGTCCATGTCCAGAAAACATTATTGGTATTGCAATCATAAGTAATGTTGATATGCAAATAACAAAGTTTGTCTCCCAAATACTTATTAAGTGTTGTATTAAAAATTTTGTAACAGGAATTTATATCTTCATAAGGCGGGAAAGCCAATTTAATTTCAGCCTTATTAGGAGGGCAACATTCGGTTTTGGTTCTCAACTGTCCAATAGCTTCCCACACAGCAAGGCCGATATCAGAATCAATTCGCAAACTGTCATTGTTCCACAGCAATTCAACTGCATTCTTTTGCTTGACAAGGTCATTTTTGTATTGACTACTCTCGGCTTTCAATTCATCAATTGAATTTTTTGCAAACTCACTGCATTTGGTTAATTCAGCAAGCTGTTTTTGATTTTTATCCAAACAAAGAATAATCGAATATGCTCTTTGAATTGCTTCATTTTCTATATTCTCAAGCTTGCCGTCGCATAGAACATTTATGAAACTGACAAAATCATCATATATACCAAAATCAGTTGCACGGTTTTCGGAAATAATCCAATACTTCTGTTGTTTTGAGTAGGTAAGCAAAAGACTCTGAATAGCCATGTTTTGAGAATGAATTTTATCGAGAAGGCATTTGTATCTGATATTGAACAATTCTCTGTGATAATAATCCTTTGGCTTTAACTTATCGCAAACAGGCTCGGACTCACAGGAATCGGGTAGTTCGCATGATGTTTCTGTAAGTGAAATTCCTGATGTTTTAGCTCTTTTCAACAACTTGGATTTTAATCCTTTGAATTTGTCGTTATATGTTTTAATACTGCCGGAATTATCTTCTAATTTTTTTAATAAATATTCCCAGAAACCTATTTCTAAGGAATCAATAGTGTAGATGAGGCTGTCGAGTGTTTTCTTCACCTGGGTTAAAGTCAGGTAGTCATAAGGCCCGGCTTGAATAGTATTTATATTTGTATCTTTCTCTTCATAAATATAATTCAAATGGTATTGTAATCCTTTATCCCCGCCCTTCCAGCAAAATTTCACATTATCAGGATTCACCACGGCTTCTTCCTCCGGTTCGAATAATTCAGGAATATAAATCTCTATAGGTGCAGACATGTTATTCCAAATAAATATGCTAATGGCACTCGATGCAATCAAATTGCTTTCTTTATAAGCTTCAACCTGCCATACATAAAAGTTAACCGGCGAACCCTGTAAATTGCCTGTATCTTCTTTTCTTTTAACGTTATCTTTTTTCCCCTTCGTAGATTCATCATTAAAAAAGGTTGTAAGGTCTTCAATTTTATAAGTATTTGCGTGAATCATTTCCTGAAAAATTTTAAAACCTTTCTGAAAATATCTTCTTGGAGCATCTTCGAAGCGGGTATAGGTTTTTATGTTAAAACCGGTATCAACCAATCGAGCGATGTATAACTTGTATTTTATATCTTTTTCTTTTAACGGTACCCACTGGAAATCAACCTTCGCAGAATTTAAACTCTCCATGTCAGATGGCGAAACGATTTGAATTTCGGTTTTTGCCTGTGATTGTAAATATGAAAATGATAATAGAAAAATAATAAATACTAAAAATCCGTTAAATAGATTATTGCCTTTGTTTATAACCAGCATCATTGACTCCATTATTTTGCAATTGTATAACTTGAAATAAATAGTAACGGCTAAATTATAAATTTTATTTTCTATAACAATAATTCTATTGTTAATGCGATTCTGTATAGTCATTTTTTCAATTGCTTATGAAAGAATTAAAAAGATTGCTGCCATATCTTGCAAAATACAGAACCAAACTTGTTTGGGGCGGTATTTTTGTAACAATTTCTAATATTTGCTCATCTATTATCCCGAGAATTGTCGGGAATGCCATAGACCTGATAAAAGGTTCAAAATTTTCAACGAATGACATACTAATATCCATAGGAATAATTCTTGGACTTACAGCAGGAAGCGGATTGTTTATGTTTCTTACCAGGCAGACAATAATTGTTGCCTCCAGGCTGATTGAATATGATTTGAGGCAGAATTATCTACTGTCTATCGAGAAACAGTCCTCGTCTTTTTTTCAGAAGAACCCGACAGGTTCACTTATGGCTCATGCTTCGAATGATATAGGTGCGGCACGTGAATTTCTGGGCCCTGCGATTATGTATTCGGCAAACACAATTACAGCATTTACATTCGTTATGTATTTCATGCTCAGCATGGATGTCAATCTGACACTGCTGTCTCTAGTCCCGCTGCCGATAATAGCTTACTCAGTTTACCTAATCGGGAAGAAGGTTCATGTCGCTTTCAGGGATGTGCAGGAGCAATTTTCTCATCTAACTTCACATTCACAGGAATCTTTTTCGGGTGCAAAGGTTGTCCGTTCTTATGGAAGAGAGGGTTATGAAAGCAAAAAATTTGAATTTCTGAGTCTTGACTATTTGAAGAAAAATGTCAGTCTTGCCAGGTATCAATCATTCTTTGTACCGGTTATTATTACTCTTATTGGCTTGTCAAATCTTATTGTTCTTGCTTATGGCGGATATGAGGTGCTTAATGGCAGGGCAACTCTCGGTAAATTGACTCAATTTTTTATTTATATAAATATGCTCATCTGGCCCGTGGCTGCAATTGGCTGGGTGACAAATCTTGTGCAGAGAGCCGCAGCATCAACTGCAAGACTTGGAAAAATCTTCGACACAATTCCTGAAATTAAAGACAATGAGCAAACTGCTCATTCAATTAAAGGGATTCAAGGTGATATTGAATTCAGATATGTTTCATTAATTTATAATTCAAATATTTATCCGGCAGTAGAAAATTTAAATCTTAGAATTCCAAAAGGAACTTCCCTTGGCATTGTTGGTGGTATCGGTTCAGGTAAAAGCTCATTAATAAATTTAATTCCACGTTATTATGATACAACTACAGGAAATATTTATATTGATAATAATGAATTAAAAAGAATTCCATTGGATGTATTGAGAAAGAATATCGGTATTGTTCCGCAGGAACCATTTCTGTTTTCATTAAGCATAGCTGAAAACATCAGATTCGGGAATCCATCTGCAGCTAACGAAGAAGTCGAGTATTTCAGTAAAATTTCTCAGCTTCACGAGGATGTACTTACATTCACTGATAAATACGATACACTTCTCGGTGAACGAGGAATTACTTTATCGGGAGGGCAGAAGCAAAGACTCGCAATTGCAAGAGCATTAATAAAAAATCCTTCCGTTCTGATTCTTGATGATGCCTTATCCGCTATTGATACTCAGACAGAGGACAAGCTCATAAGAGAACTGAATAATGTGATGAAAGGCAGAACCACGATAATTATTTCACACAGAATTTCAACAGTTATGAGATGCGATAATATTATCGTTCTTGATTCAGGTTGTGTGATTGAATCGGGAAATCATGATGAGCTTTTGCAATTGAATGGCAAATATGCTGAAATGTTTGCCTTACAGCAGTTGGAGGAAGAGATTGAGATGATGTGATTAAATATAAAATACTAATTTTACTTTTTATATTCCCTATCAATTCTTTCCTGTAAAAAAACCTTAATTAATGATTGATATGGTATGTCACGTTTATTAGCTAATTGCTTAAGCTCATTAATCATCATCTGAGGAAGACGGATGGATATACTTTTAACACTTGGCTTTAAATTTGTAAAAATTGCAACTGAAGAATTCTTCCAGTTAATATACTCAGTTGAATCAGCATTTTGCCAAAATTTATTTTCTGCTTGTTCATTATCGAACTTAGGTATATTTTTTACATTTTTAATTGTAAATCATCCTTTCTTTTTTATTCATATCTCTTGCCGATATAACTCTGATTTTGTTGTTTCTAATTGTAAAAACGATTAAGTTATGTCTTTAATTGTTCGATTTTCCTAATGTGTAGAATCTCGTTTCCTCTACCGAATGTTTAATATCATCATGAATTAAAAGTGGAAAATTGAAAAATACATCCTCGCATTCTGAATCAGTAACAAATTGCTTTATCAAGTTTTTGTTACTATTAAGTTCATCCCAATCAAATTCAATATTTTCGCCATAAATTTTCATCGTATATTATCATCATATACAAATTTGATAAAATTATTTATCAAAATTATTAAATATTATCCTATTTTTCCCCGCAGCTCATCCCTACGTCATAATACAATTTCCATTTGCCGTCGCCTGTCTTCTTCCAAAGGTCAAGATATTTTCCTTTGGAAATTTGACGAATTGTATCATTTTCCTTTTCATTGAGTATAAATCTGCCCATTGTCATACCGAGATTGTTTGGAATTAATATTTTTACAAAAGTTGGTTCCCAGCTTAAAATCAGGTTTCTGGGGTATTTGGCAATTGAATCGAGAATTGTTTTCCTACCATGAATTTCATCTCCACTTTCTTTTTCGATTGTAGCATCATCATCCAAAAATCTGCTATATGCCTCATATATACCATTCTGAATTGATATTTTTGCAAAGTCTTTATCGGTATTCAGAAGTGTTTGCTCCTCATGTACAGGACTTACAGGCTTGCATGAGACAGAAATTATTAGTATGCCAAAAAGAAAAATCAAACTTTTCATATCGCTTTCTTTTTGAATTAAATTCATGAATGTTTTATAATACAAAAATAAGAATTTGATTTACTTTGCATTATAATTAATTTTGAACCCACGATTGCGGGTTTTTGAGATTCTTTATTATTAGTTTATTAAAAACACTTTTTTAAAAATAAAAGTATTATGAAATATTATGCTTGAACCGATTGTAAGTTTTTTATCAACCGTTCCCTGGTTCTGGGTACTGATTGTTGCTTTGTTAATCACTGCTCTTGAAAATGTATTCCCTCCGGCACCGTGCGACACAGTGCTGGTATTTACAGGAACACTTGTAGGGCTTCATGTAGTCGGATTCATCCCATTGGTTTTGGTGGCAACAATTGGCTCTACAATCGGTTTTGCAATTATGTTCAGACTCGGCGGCACACTTGGCATCAAATTGGTAAAATCGCCGAAATTTACTTTTATAAGCGAAGAATCAATGAAGAAGCCTGAAAGGTGGCTGAAAAAGTACGGGTATTTTATTATTGTTGTGAACAGGTTTTTATCGGGTACAAGAGCCATCATCTCTTTTATGGCAGGTATGTATAAAATGCGTTTTGATTTGACAATACTCCTCTCGGCTGTCAGTGCTTTAATATGGAATACAATTCTCATTTACTCAGGTTTACTTTTGGGAGAGAACTGGCGTCAGGCTGAGTATTACATGACATTATACGGAAGAATTATCATACCAACTCTCGGCGGGATAATTCTAATAATTATTTTGCTCAGATGTTATTTGAAAAAAAGAAAAGCAAAAGTAACTGTTTCAAAGATGGAAGCCTAATATATAATTATCTTATTATTATGCATAAGTTATTTTTTCTCTTTGAAAATTTTATACTTTTAAAAATACACTTAAGATGCTTAACATGAGTTATTTTTTCAATAATAAATCCATTATTCCCTGAGAAATTTGGTCAACATCAAATTGCATGTCAATTGACCTGTATTCTGCCGCTTTATTTAAAGATTCGGTGAAACAACTGGATTGTAAATCCTGGGCGATTGTAATTGCTCCCGAACTTTTCATGGCTTTCATTCCTAAAGCACCATCCTCAGTGTTCCCGCCAAGAAGCACTCCGATTGCATTTGAGCCTAAATACTCGGCTGCAGAAAACATAAGTACATCAATCGAAGGCCTTTGCTCACTCACCTTTTCGCCGCTTTCAATTGAGACTTCCGATTTGCCGCCTGATTTGACAATTTTCATGTGGAAATCGCCGGGTGCTATCAGAACAAGTCCGGGTTGTACCCTATCGCCTATTTCAGCTTCCTTTACATTCATAGCTGAAATCTCATCCTGCCTGTAAGCCAGGGTTTTGGAATAGCCCTGGTGTATGTGCTGAACAACAAGAACAGCAGGCATGTTATGAGGAAACCGTGATATGATTTTTCTTAGTCCCTCGACTCCTCCGACAGAACCTCCGATTATTATTACTTTGTCTTGTATAGATGCGGCAATTTCAGGTCTGAGATTCTGAGCCCTTCTGATGTAACCGAAGTTTTTATTTTTCCAATGGGAAACATTTGCAGTAGCGGCTAATTTGATTTTTGCAGACAAGTCCTGAATAAAGTCATCCAATGCCCTCAGAATTGAGTCAATGGGTTTTGGTACGAAATCAACAGCGCCGGATTCGAGTGCTTGCAATGTTATGTGCTTGCCTTTTAAGGTGAGATAACTGACAGCTACGACAGGAATAGGATTGTTTGGCATGAGTTGCCTGAGAAATTCAATACCGTCCATTTGTGATGTTTCAATATCGAGAGTAATCACATCAGGTTTCAAATCATGAATCATATCCTGAACAATAAATGTATCAGGGGATGAGCCAACAACCTCGATTTCCGGGACTTTGGATAATTCCTGAATAATCGTGTTCCTGTTATGCGAAGAACCGTCAATTAAAATTACCCTGATTTTCCTTTCTTCTGCCATTTAATTTAAATATTGCATCATACAATCAAAAGATTATATCCTGAATAACGATATTGAATTTCAGGAAATATAATCAAGCAAATTATATAATATCGGAATTATATGAAAGAAATATTTGTAGGAATCATTATTGAAATTTAAGCGTCTCTCAATCCATATCTATCTAAAGTAAAGGTTTCACCGAGGTACAATCTCTTTACTTCCTCGTTTGAGGCTATTTCTTCGGCACTGCCTGCTGTGTAAATTTGTCCGTCAATTAATATATACGCCCTGTCTGTTATTGATAATGTTTCGTGGACATTATGGTCTGTTATTAATACACCAATTCCCTGATTCTTTAGCTTTCGTACCATACGCATAATATCCTCGACAGCAAGTGGGTCAATGCCGGCAAAAGGTTCGTCTAATAGTATGAATTTGGGATTTGATGCAAGAGTTCTGGAGATTTCACATCTGCGGCGTTCCCCGCCTGATAGTGTATAGCCCTTACTTTTCCTGATGTGCTGAATACCGAAAGTTTCCAAAAGTTCTTCGAGTTTTTCTTTTCTTTCCTTTCGGTTTAAAGGCTGTAACTGTAAGACGGCTTTAATGTTATTTTCGACAGATAATTTTCTGAATATTGATGCTTCCTGTGGCAAGTAGCTGATTCCGAGATGGGAACGCTTGTACATTGCCTTGTTAGTGATGTGTTCATTGTCAAGCTCGACATTCCCTGAATTTGGCTTAATCATGCCGACAATCATATAAAAAGTGGTTGTTTTTCCTGCTCCGTTGGGACCGAGCAAACCGACTACCTCGCCTTGTTCAAGGCTTAGCGATACTTCCCTGACAACAGTTCTTTTCTTGTATCTTTTTACAAGATTTTCTGCCTTTAAAACACTTGTTCCTTTTTTTTCCAATCTAACGCCCGAATGATTTTAATATTATTGTTTTGTTTATTTTTTTATCGTCTCTCAACAAAGTAAAATTCAGTTTCTGGCCAACAGTGCCATCCTTAATAATGACCAAATAATCTTCTGTTTTGTTGATTGGCTGTCCATCTATATCAAGTATGATATCTCCTGGTTCAATACCTGATTCCTCTGCAGGTGAATTTCTTGTAATGCCGAAAACAACAACTCCATCTTTCACTTTTGAAGAAATATACGGAGCAAGAGATTCATCTACATCTCTGACTTCCATGCCTACATTAAAGTTCCTGTTTATTTTCTTGTTATCTTTGATTATGTCAACAACTTTTTTTACCCTGTTAATCGGGATTGCAAATCCGATACCAATACTGCCCGCACCTCGTGAACTTTGAGCAGTTGAGAATATAACGGTGTTGATGCCGATAACTTCCCCTAACGAATTAACGAGCGGTCCACCTGAATTTCCTGAACTTATAGCGGCATCTGTCTGTATCATTCCTCTATAAACTCTGTCATCCTGAGTGAAGTTGATATTTTTATTTGAAACTACTCCAACTGTGATTGTCGGCTTTGTGTTTATATCAAATAAACCGAATGGATTGCCGAAGGCAATGCTCCACTCACCAATAATAACATCATCAGAGTTCGCTAATTTGAGATAAGGAAAATTATCACCTTTGATTTTTAATAAGGCAACGTCGCTTGTTTTGTCAGCCCCTATTATTTCAGCATCAAATTTTTTCCCATCAGTTGTAGTAACGATAATTTTTGAAGCATTACCGGCTACATGATGGTTAGTTAATATATACCCATCCTGAGAAATAATAAAGCCTGAACCTAATCCCTGTACAGAATATTCCCTTGTCCTGCTTCTTCTTTGGTTACCGAAAAATTGTTGAAAAAAAGGGTCATCAAAGAACATATTGTAAGGTTCACGATATTCAACCTGGTAAACCTCGGTAACATTTATACCAACAATTGCAGGACTACATTCTTCCACAGCTTTTGTTATTGCATTATGCCTTGAATTCGCAATATCATCGGATGAACCGTTACTATAAACCGAATAGCTGTTTTTTGCTTCTGTATATAATTCATTACCCG
>JAKAKE010000106.1 GCA_021824625.1 Bacteroidota bacterium
CAATTGTTTCATTCCGAGAGATATTCTCTTCTTATCATCATCAAAGTCGAGTACGACAATTTTAACAATCTGGTCGAGTTTCACAATCTCGCTTGGATGTGTAACCCTTCCCCATGACAAATCTGTGATATGTACTAATCCGTCAACACCGCCAAGGTCAACGAACACACCGAAGTCGGATATTGCTTTGACTGTACCTTCAAGAACAAGTCCTTTCTCAAGTCTCGAAACAATCTCGTTTCTTTGTTCGCTGAGTTGTTCTTCAAGAAGTACTTTGTGGCTAACGACAACATTTTCGCTTGGATGGTTAACTTTTACGACTTTTACATCAATTGTTTTGCTTACCCAGCTATCAAAGTCGCGAACCGGACGTACGTCAATTTGTGAACCTGGTAAAAATGCCTCTATACCAAGCAGGTCAACAACCATTCCTCCCTTGATTCTTCTCAAAATTCTGACAGGTACGATTTCCTGTTTTTCATATAATTTAATTATATCATCCCATATTCTCATGAAGTCTGCTCTACGGCGGGAAAGAATTAATTTGCCGTCTGCATCTTCCATTTTTTCGATAAAGACGTCAATTCTGTCGCCGACCTGGAGTGTCTCTGCATTTAATAATTCTGCTCTTGGAATGACTCCGAAAGATTTGAATCCAATATCAACTTGTATCTCATCTTTTGATATGTTTTGGATTTTACCGCTTACAAGCTCATCTTCTTTGATTTTCGTAATCGTTTTATCGAATAAGGATTCAAATGATTCATCATCCATTTCAAGATTGTCGAAACTATATTCAATAAGTGAACCTAAAGGTATGTTAGGTGTTATGGGAATATGTGTTATGTGTGTTTCGGTTTCTAACTGTGTTTCATCATTAACTATAATTTCCTCTTCATTAATGATTGTTTCTGTCTCAGACATTAAAGCTCCAAAAAAAAAGAATTTAAAATTATGCCAGCCACGGCGTTAATTATATAGCAAAAAAACAAAATAATCTGAATAGAGCTATGCAATATAATGGATTTATTCTTTTTTTCAAAATTTATTTTTTATATATAATATCAATCCAATTTATATTTAGTTAGAAAAAAATTGTGGGATCAAAGTAAATACAGAGACAGGTCTAAGACCTGTCTCTAGCTGATAAAATTCTGAAAAACGGCTTTAAATGTAACAACACTCTAAATAATTGATTATCAGATACCCAATTCAAGTCCAAAGAATATGCTTCTCTCTGCGGCAGGGAAGAAGTCCTTGCCTTCGGCACCACCGGCATATAATTTATTTAAAAGATTTACAACCTGTGCCTGTACTTTTATTCTTTGAAGTGATAATACATCTTTGAAAGTATATGATAAATCAATGTTCAAAGTATAATAATTCTCAATTACATTATCAACATAATAATTATAATCATTGACAAGCTGAGTTCTTAACCTTTGGTCGCTTATGAGTAGGTCTCCAAAATTATCGGAACGGAATTCTCCAAGCTTTTCACCAAAAAATCCACCAACAGACTTTGCCAGCAATGAAAAATAGAAGTCCTTATATGAATATGTCAATCTTATATTACTGATAAAATCAGCAAAGCCTGCTATCGGATTGTTAGCCAGGGATATTTTCTCATTCAAGGCTGTTATATAATCATATTCGATAATCCGATTTTGACTGAAAGAAAAATTGCCTGATAAAATAAACTTTCCAAAACTCTTTTCGATAATTTTATACCAGCCGTCAAATTCGATTCCATAATGCCTTGTTCTCGGTGCATTTCCGTCCACAGGGTTACCGAAAATATCAACCTTACCGCTTTTAACAAGCTCATCAAAATATTCCATCAGGTAAAAGTTAAGACTTAAGGAATAGTTATTATTTCTTTTATTGAAACCGAGTTCAAAATCCAGCATTGATTCAGGTTTTACTATTGGTTTGCTGAAATCATAACGTCCTGAAGTGTCTCCTTCGAATAATGGTGTGCCTCCAAAATAAATATCATCAGCAGGATAGAAATTTCTCATTCTTGGTTCACGGCTTGTATATGCTGTCAGGAAATAAATATTGGCGTTTTCATCAACAATATAATTTAATCCTATTCTTGGATTTAGAAAGATATGATTAATATTAAAGAGTGTATTTCCGTTTCCAATTGTATCCCCGTTTGTTGAAATATACTTTGTAAATCTGTTCCCTGCTTTCTCACCATCAATTGCATAAGACTGACTTACAATTTGAACCTCACCGCTAAGATTCAGTTTATCATTGATATTATAACTTTCCCTTGCAAAGAGTGAGTAAATATCTCTTTTACCATTGTAGGTATATATTCTGTAGTCGGGATTAAAATATTCCGGCAGGTTTTCTGAAAAAATAATATTGCTCCAATGCTCTGAACGATGTAAACGCATTTCCGCTCCAACAGTTAAAATACCTGAGCCATGATTCCATAATAGTCGTGGTATCCAGCCGCCCTGCTTGTTTGCAACTGTAGCACGGATTAATGTATTTTTGAGTGAATCTCCCTGACTAAAAGAATAATCTTCCGAAACCCAATCCGTGAGAGTTTTATCAGCCCAAGTGCCGTCATAATCATAATAACCCTCACCGGTGTAATAGAATAATGCAGATTTTAAAGTCAATGATTCATTAATATACCAATCATTAAGAAGTTCATAATGAGGTTGTGAAAATCCTTCGGATTCCTGCTTTCGCCTGTCTTGAATGTATTCTACATTAGCGCCTGTTGTATCATAATTCCAGTAATTAGGATTACTCCTTCTTAAACCTGCATCAGAAACATAACTTTTGGGTAGTCCTGTATAAGCAAGTCCATCGCTGATGGGGCCACCGAAAACATTGATTTGTGTACTGAAATTTTTATCGAATCTTGCTCCACTCAGAAAATAACTGCTAAGGTATGCCCATGAACGGTCGCGGTATCCTTCGGAGTTTATTTTCGACAACCTGCCATAGAATGCATAATTATCAACCAAGCCAGATGATACTTCAATCGAATATTTGCTGATTGTCGGCTGATACACAGGTTCGGCTCCACTTGTATATTCCTGATAACCTATCCCCGAGAAAAGAGTAATCCCTTTTTCCTTAGTGAAATTTGAAGTCGTAAGGTTAATACTTCCGCCAATGGCAGCGGCTCCATAGTTTATCAAACCTGCACCTCTCTGCACCTGAATATTATCGAGATTTGAACCAATGTCGGGGAAATCAATCCAATAAACCTGGTGGTCTTCCGGGTCATTCTGAGGAATACCGTTTATCATAACCGATATTCTTCTTTGGTCAAAACCCCTCATTGTCAGATTGGTGTAACCGATAGAATTGCCGTTCTGTGAATAGGAATAAATTGACGGCATTTCATTTATTACATCAGGTATGTCTCTAACTGTGTAGATGTTTCTCAAAACATCTTTTGACATTTCAGAAAAAGGTACGGGAGAAATTCCTGTTATTGCACGTGTTGTTGTTACTGTAATGCTCGGTGTTTTGTACACTCTTGTAGTATCGGTCTTATCCTCTGACAGGATTGAAGTATGTGAGACAATCAGAATGATTGTCGTCATTAATAAAATCTTTCTCATGGCAAACTCCAAAAAGTTAATAATAAAATTATTGCCACGTTGAAAGCTTAATTAGGAGAAATTCTTGTTGGTGTTCAGCATAAGTTGAGATATCGTCTTCCCTACGCCGGTATTACCCGGTTCAGGTTCCATGAGTTTACTCTCAGCCCCGCAATTTTCTCCCGCGAAGCACCTCCAACGATAAAATAAAATTAGTTATTTTTCTTGGTATGTGCAAAATTTATTTTTAACAGGCGTGTATTAATGCCTTTGATTTTTTATTAAATTATCTTACTTTTGCAATTGCAGCATATTATCCAATTATTTTTCGTCGCTTATGGACAAGTTTGTTATTGAAGGTGGAAGAAGACTTTCGGGCAAATTGAGTGTCTCGGGAGCCAAGAATGGCTCTTTGGCTTTAATGCCTGCCTCACTACTTGCACCGGGATTTTATCATCTCTATAATACACCAAACCTTAATGATATATGGACAATGTCCAGGTTAATCAGTTCGATGGGTGTTAACTGTGATTTTGAAGGTAGTACCCTCACTATTGATTCAAGAGAAATCACAAGTTTCGAGGCACCTTATGAGCATGTAAAAAAGATGAGGGCTTCGTTCTATGTTTTAGGCCCGCTTGTGTCAAGATTTGGTAAGGCGAGAGTGTCGTTACCCGGCGGTTGTGCATGGGGTCCACGTCCGGTTGATTTGCACCTTAAGGGACTCGAAAAACTTGGAGCAGAAATTAACATAGAAGGGGGTTATGTAAATGCTCAGGCAAAGAAACTCATTGGTGCAAATTTTCATTTTGATATTTCCAGTGTCGGAGCTACGGGAAATGTATTGATGGCTGCAACTCTTGCAAAAGGGACTACATTATTGACAAATGCCGCTATTGAACCGGAAATCACAGCCCTTGAGGAAATGCTCGTTAAAATGGGTGCGAAAATTAATGGTGTGGGAACGACAACTCTCGAAATTGAAGGTGTTGATGAATTATTTCCTGTTGATGAAACAACGATACCTGACAGAATTGAAGCCGCAACATATTTAATTGCCGCTGCAATGACAAAAGGAGAAATAACACTTGAAAATATTATTCCTGCACATTTACCTGTCGTTTTTTCTAAGCTCGGGGAAACAGGGTGTCAACTGCAAGTTTATAAAGACTCGGTCTATCTCAAGATGGATGATTTACCTAAACCTGTTGACTTGGTTACATCTGTATATCCGGGTATTCCTACAGATATTCAGGCACAGTGGACGGCTTATATGATGCTTGCAGATGGCGTATCGAAAGTAACTGATACGATTTACCATGACAGATTCATGCACATCCCCGAACTGCTAAGGCTTGGTGCGGATATTAACGTGATTGAAAATGCGGCAATTATTCAGGGTGGAAAGAAACTTACCGGAGCTGTTGTTATGTCATCGGACCTCAGGGCAAGTGCATCATTGATATTGGCGGCACTTGTTGCCGAAGGGGAGAGTGAAATTCTCAGGATTTACCATATAGACAGGGGTTATGAGAATATTGAGGATAAATTAAATGCCATTGGTGCTTCTGTTAAAAGAGTAAAAACGGATTTGATATAATAATGACTAAAAGAATATTCATATTATTATTAAGTTGTTTTATCATTTTCAGTAATGCTGGTGATTTTAGTACAGTATATGCAAAAAAGAAATCCAAAAAGACTACTTTGAGTAAAAAGAAAAGTACATCAAAAAAAAGCACTAAGAATAATGCAAAGTCATTAAATAAAAAAAAATCGAATAAAAGTGCTTCATCTTCTAAAAACCAATATTTCAATGAGAAAGGTGATTTAAAGCAACATCAGAAAGAATTGGATAATCTCACTAAATCAATTACGCAAACAAAACAGAAACTAAATACTCTTCAAAAGAATGAAAAAGTTGAAGTTTCAAAACTGAATCAGCATAAGCAAAAAAGTACAGTACTTAAAAAAGACATAACAAAACTCAAAAAAAAGATTGATGAATATCAGGATACGATAGGTGTCCTGCAATATCAAAAGGAAACTCTTAAAACCAGGCTCAACAGTCTGCAGAGAGAATATGCAATTATATTAAAAGAATATTATTTAAACAGCAATACAACTGTCGTACAGCTTATATCTTCTGCATCATCACCTTTGGCTGATATTAAAAAAGAAATCTATATGAAAAAGCTGACTAAGAAAATGGAACAGCTTGTTCATGAGATTATAAAAACGAATGATTCGATTAATAAACGGGAAGAGGTTTACGAAGACATAACAAATGAACAATTTGTTATTAAAAATAAAAAGGAAACAGAAAATAATAAAGTAAAAAAGACAATTGCCGGGCAAGAGGTTAAGATTGATAAAATCCGCAAAGATAAGAACCTTCTTTCCAAACAACTTGCAGACATGCAGAGTAGCGCCCGGAAACTTAAAGGAATTGTAAATCAGCTTATACAAAATGAACTTGCAAAAGAAAAAAAGAAAAAAGAATCAATTACATCCAAAACAACAACAAAGGAAAATAAGAGTAAGGATGAAATAAAGAATACAAATGAAAAGTATTCAAGTTTGAGCATTCCTTCCGAATCAAAAAGAACAGCAATTGGCCGTCTCGTCTGGCCCACAATTAACAGGTCTATCTCAAAATACTATGGTGAGAGCAGGAATTCTGAAACAAATACTATATTTGATAATCCAGGAATTGATATATCGGCAAGTGTGGGTTCACCTGTAATCGCTTCTGCTAATGGAGTTGTTTCCTTAATCCACTGGCTTCCGGGTTATGGCACTTTAATAATAATTAATCATGGTGCTGGGGTAAGGACAGTATATGCTAATCTATCAACGGTAAATATAAAGAAAGACCAGTCGGTCAAACAGGGAGCCGTGATTGGCAGAACAGGACAGACCGTTGACGGTGCCTCCCTCCATTTTGAGCTTTGGCAGGGGAGCAGCAGGTTAAATCCCCTCGGTTATCTTAGATAGTTTCAGAAACTTATTTTTGGATAAAAGACAATTCCAAATCTTGGAATCGAGAAAAAGTTAGTTAAATCGACATTTTTTATCGGTGATTCGGGTTTTCCCGGGGGGTACCAACTGGTTAATATATTATTTAAAAGAAAATTAAGTTTCCACTCTGCAACAAAATTTAATAATCCATATTTAGTATCTAAATTAAAATAAAATCCCAAACCCAAATTCAAATAGCTCGAGTTGAACTTCTGTTTATTCAAAGAGCTGGAGATTGCGGTATAACCGCCAATACCATAAAAATTTACTCTTGAATATGGATTGATAATCCAATTTGAACTTAATTCTAAAATATTATAAGTATTCGGGTCAACAGATACATTATGTACTTTAGCTTCTTCTGAAATCTTTTTGTTAACTGAGTATAGGTAAGTTGCTTCCAAAATGCAATAATCCAATAATCCATAATATAAAGAACCGCCATAAATGAATAATCCTTCGTGTGATTCATTTTGTTTTCCGGATGACAAGGAATATGTTTCAACAATAGTGTTCGAACCCAACATTGGCCCAAGACCTATAAATTTATGATAAGGATTTACATATTCTTCAGAATTAACTTCTTCATCAGTATTTTCTGTGGTCTGTGCATTCAATATCCCGGATATAATAAATAAAAACAATAATATTGTTATTAATCCGAAAAGCTTTTTTGCATTTGCCGTTGTCATCGAGATTACCTCATCAATTGATATATTTTTTAATTCTGCAATTTTCTCTGCTACATATTTGACGTATGAAGGCTCATTTCTTTTACCTCTGAACGGAACAGGTGTCATAAAAGGTGAATCTGTTTCCAATAAAATTCTTTCAATAGGTGCTTTTATTAAAACCTCATCAAGATTTACCTTTTTAAATGTAATGTTTCCTGTAAATGAAACATTGAATCCCAAATTAACAGCTTTATCCAAAAAATCAACGTTACTTGAGAAACAATGTAACACACCATTTAGATTTCCGTCCTGCTCTTCATTCAATATATTATAAATATCCTCATCCGCTTGACGGTTATGAACAATAACCGGAAGATTTTTTTTCTTTGCTATTTTAATCTGTTCCCTAAAAATTTTCTTTTGTTCATCCGGCTCAGCAAAGTCATAATAATAATCGAGCCCAATCTCACCGATTGCAACAACTTTTTTTTCTTCACTGTTTTTCTCGACAATCTTTAATTCTTTTATTCCTGCTCCTTTTGCATTATGAGGATGTATCCCCATTCCACAGTAGATTTCTTCTCTCGATTTTGCAAATTCAAGCAAAGAATTCAGATTTTCCGGCTCAACACCAGGTACAATGATATATTCAACTCCTCCTGATTTTGCTCTCTGAATAACTTCATCTATATCATCTTTAAAGGCCTCAAAGTTTAAATGTGCATGAGTATCTATCATCTTTTTATTATTTTATTTCTTCTTTAATTCTTTTAATTTATCAATGATATCATCAACATGCCCATCAACACTTACTTTCGGGTCAACATATTTTATCACACCTTTATCGTCAATAATATAAGTCGTTCTTATTACACCTATATATTTTTTTCCATACATGCTTTTCTCACCCAATACATCATAAGTCTTGCAGATGGATTTATCGGAATCGCTGACCAAATTGAAATTAAGATTATACTTATCTTTGAAACCGTCATGTGATTTCACACTGTCAGGACTGACTCCGAGAACAACTGCCCCAGTGCTTGTTATTCGTTTCAAATTATCCCTGAAATCGCAGGCTTCTTTTGTACAACCGGAAGTATTGTCCTTTGGATAAAAGTAGAGTACAACCCACTTTCCCGATAATTTGGAAAATTCAATCTCATCCCCGGTATCAGTAAATGCCTTAAAATTTGGTGCTTTTTTTCCTGCATCTAATGCCATATTTATTCCGTTCTTAATTGATTTTTTTGAATTTAATAAATCATAAATATATTAAACGAATGACTTTATTTTAAATTTCTTTGGCATTGAACATATCAATGATAGCCTTTTCAATCGGTGTCTTATCACTATTATCGGTATTGCCGGTATTCATAATATTATTCTTGCCTTTTGCATTTGGTTTTCCTGGTATTTCAATACCTGTTCCATTCTCAACTGTATTTTTAAGGCTTTCTTGATTTATTTTTTTTGTCGAAGAAATTTGTGAAGTACCGAGTGAAAATTTAGCATTTATCTTATCGCCATAAAATTCCGACATCAATTTTTCCAATTCATGTGTTTTTTTATGAAGTAAATCATAAATGAAATTCTCGTTGGTTTCGAGAATTACCTCACCGTTGAAAAACACAGGTGAAATCATATTCGGATGATTCAACAGGTAAAATCCGGTTTCTTTATTTCCATATTTCGATACAAAATCATTCCATCCCGATTCAAGTGTCTCACTTGTTATAATAGTGCCGGAAGTTGAAACCTTTCTTGGTTGTTCTTCTGTTTTATTGACTTTTTCTTTTGAATAGTTTTCTACCGGTTCATTAATAATTTTTTTTTCAGGCTTTGCAGTTGCGGTTTCTAAAATGGGGTAGCTTTGCTTTACCCTTGACGACAAAACACCAGAATCGTCCTTGTTTTTATTAATGAAATCAAGGATAGTTGAAATCTCAACTGCCGAATCGAGTGAAGCAAGCTGGGAGAGTGCCAGTTCGAACTTGATTCTTGGCTGAGGCGAGTATCTAAGCGATTGCTCTGCAGATGCAACATGACTCAGAATCCTCAAAATATCAGCCTTACTGAAGAAAGAAGCTTCATCCTTTAATTTTTCGACAGCGGCACTTGAACGCTCAATTATACGTGTATTTTCAGATACCTTTATTACAAGCATATTCCTGAAATGCTCGAGCAATCCGCCAAGACATTCCTGAATGTCATAACCTTTGGAAATTACTTCATCTGCAATTCCAAACATTTCTTTAACATTTTTTTCCCGGATTGCACGGCTAATTCTAAAGAAAAACTCGTAGTCAATCAGATGTAGTGCGTCAGATACTTCTGTGTAAACAATATTGTTTCCGCAAAATGCTACTACCTGGTCGAAAATGCTTTGAGCATCACGCATCGAGCCGTCGCCTTTTTTTGCAATTGTTATAAGGGATTCTTCATCAATTGTTATTTTTTCTGCTTTTGCAATATTTGAAAGATGAGAGCTAATCCTATCAATTTCTATTCTCTTAAAATTATGCCTTTGGCACCTGCTCAGAATTGTCGCAGGGACTTTATGCTGTTCTGTAGTAGCAAATATGAAAATCATGTGTGGAGGAGGTTCTTCGAGTGTTTTCAGCAGTGCATTGAAAGCAGAAGTGGAAAGCATGTGCACTTCATCAATAATATAAATTTTATATTTTCCTGCAACAGGTGTAAACTTTGCATACTCACGGATTTTCTTTACATCTTCCACGCTGTTATTTGAGGCACCGTCAATTTCGATTACATCCATAGACCTGCCTTCGAGAATTGAAACGCAAGACTCACACTCATTGCATGGCTCGTAATCAACTAAATTTGAGCAATTTAATGTCCGTGCTAATATTCTTGCAGTTGTAGTTTTTCCTATACCTCTTGGTCCGCTAAATAGGTATGCATGATGACGCCTGTTGAGACGTATTGCGTTCTTAAGTGTCATTGTTATATGTTCCTGTCCGATTACTTCATTAAATTTTAACGGACGCCATTTTCGGGCAGTTACAATATATTCTTGTGTTTGATTGTCTTTTGTCATAAAGTAATTATTTGAATAATACTGATAGTTTTTATTATTTTGAAAAATTAAAATCAGAATATATTTGATTGAATATCCAAATTAATTGTTTTTTTTCAAATTTTCGAGTTTTTATATGAAATTTTTTTTATTCTCGATTTGTATAGCAGGATTATTAGCTGTTTATTTTAATCATAGTCTATATTCTCAAAATAATAAACAAGTAATTTTACAACCTGATAATACACTCGGAAGAACCTGCGGGGTTTATTCAAATACCCTGATAATAAGATTTAAAAAAACGATAGATTCTTATAAGAAAGCTTATGCTTCAATTGACGGGACCGATTTACAGCTTGTTAGTTCAATTCTCGAAAGAAAGCAAAGCATAAAGAATAACAAAACCAGAATACTTTCAGAGAAACCTGAAATCCTTAAAAAAATTATACAAGCTGAAGAGCCTTTGCTCAGAACTTATATAATACATTATAACTCAGATTTAGCACCTGAAAAATATGCAAAACGACTCTTAAAATCTAACCCTGATATTGAAATTGCCGAGCCATACTGCCTTGATGAGATTCAGTCAATACCCAACGACCCATACATAACTAATCAAAAAATGTTATATACAATACACGCTTTTGATGCCTTGGATGAGGGTTTAACCGGTGATACATCAGTTGTAATCGGAATCAGCGACAACGGAGTATATCAGGAACACGAAGACCTCGTTAACTCGATTGCACCAAACTGGGGAGAAATCCCCAATAATGACATAGATGATGATGACAACAGATATGTGGATGATTTTATGGGATACAACTTTGCATATCTCGATGATAATTGTGCTGAGGATTATACAAAAAATCCTAATAATGACCACGGGACAAATGTTGCCGGAATTGCCGGAGCCACTGTAAATAATAGTATAGGTATGGCAGGTGTTGCCAATAATTGCCGGATATTTCCAATAAAAATTGCCAAAAATTCTGACCCGACTCATCTTCCTTATGGTTACCAGTCCATTCTTTACGCAGTTGCAAGGAAACTCAAAGTTCTTAATTGCAGTTGGGGTGCTGAAAAAATGTTTTCTGAACTTGACCAAAGCATAATTGATTATGCTGTTGCTAATGATGTTGCAATAGTTGCAGCAGGGGGGAACGGCTACCACAGTACCCAGGCTTGGTATCCCGCGGGTTATCGTGGCGTTCTTGGTGTAGGTGAGGTTGACCAGGATGATTTTGCTTCGGGAGCTACCTCTTTTGGGTCACACATTAGCATTATGGCTCCCGGTGAAGGTAATTTTTACACAACTAATTCCAATACCTATAAAAATACAGAGGGTGGAACATCGTTGGCATCTCCTGTAGTCGCTGCTGCGGTCGCTCTTGTCAGAGCGAAATATCCGGAATTAAATGCAATACAGTCCCTTGAATTTGTCAGGCAATGTACAGACGATATTTCTGAACTTAACGGTTCATCAAAGGACATTATCCCGGGGAGGCTAAATTTATTGAAAGCGGCACAGATAGCACCATTCTCAATTCCATCTATCAAGCCATTATCTGTTGAATTTTCCAATTATGATGGTACCTGGCTCGAAAGGGGTAGGACAGGGGAT
>JAKAKE010000051.1 GCA_021824625.1 Bacteroidota bacterium
TTCTCCTTAATTATTTTTTCGGCCAATAAATCAATTAGTCTCACAGGATTTTCTTTTCCAATAAGATCATCCAATGTGTTCATCATTATGTATTGTGTTCGGTCTTCTGATTGGATAAATGCCATTACTTCCTCTTTTTTTTTTGCTCCTATTCTCGTTTGATAACTATTTTTATTTTATATTGCAAATGAATTATCACACAGCCTCTGAAGATAGTGGCTATTCAAAAAGCTTAGAATAACAATTTTTTTTTCTAAATCACTCCTGCTTCAATAATATTCAGTGTACCGCCTTCTGCATCCATTTCTGCATTTACTCCGAGTGGAATTGTAATCTGGTCGTTTGTATGACCGAAAGTTAAGCCATAGAATACCGGAATGTTGAGACTGCCAAGTATATTATCAAGTACTTCACCAAGAGAATAATCCCACACATGAGATGGATTGAGTCCTTCTGAATTACAACCGTTACATTCTCCGAATATTATACCTGATGCAGATTGTAGTTTGCCTGCAAGTCTAAGCTGAGTCAACATCCTGTCAATCCTGAAAGGTTCTTCTCCTACATCCTCGATAAAAAGGATTTTATTGCCTGTATCAATTTCGTAAGGTGTGCCCATCAATGAACATATTAGTGACAGATTCCCGCCAATAAGTTTTCCCGATGCTTTCCCCGGTTTGATGATTCTCGTCGGATGTACGAGTCTTATTCCACTTTTTGATACAGGATTTTCAATTTTACCTATTGGGTTTTTAATAAACAAAGCTTTGCTGAAATAATCGGCTGTATAATTTGAAAAACCTGATAATAACACCGGGCCATGGAATGTAATTAGCTTTGATAATTTATTTATTGCCAGGTGCATAGCAGTGATGTCGCTGTATCCTATGAATACTTTTGGATTGTTCTTAATCATGCCGTAATCAATTTTGTCAAGAAGCTGTGCTGAGCCATAGCCGCCACGCAGGCAGAACACACCTGCAATATCCTTGTCTCTGAACATTGAATGAAAATCATCAAGCCTTTCATCAACGGTTCGTGTTTTGTAGCCTTCCCCTTTCAAAACATTTTTTCCAAATTTTGTTTTTAATCCGAAATATGTTAATGCTTCGAGGGCTTTATCCATCTGGTCTGGGTCAGTAACTGCCGTACCGGGGGCAATAATACCAACAGTATCCCCGCGTTTGAGTGCTTTGGGATATATGTATTCATCTTTATTAAAAGCACGTACTAATACCGGCTTGAACAGCGGCAATGCAGATACTGCCACTACTGAAGAAAGAAAAGACCTACGTTTCATATTGAGTAATTAATGATGTTAAGTTAAAAGAAAACAATTTAACTAGTGAAAAAATACAAAAACTTCTTTGAATCATAAAATGTTCAACTCCTACGGAGTTGTTACTTTAGTTGTGATTTAATTTATTACTGATGTTTAACTCTTATGGCGTTAGCTTTTAAACTTATTACAATCCCATAGGGATTGAACATTTTCAAATTCCAAAAAAAAGATTGTCATCAGCAAATAATTGTGAATATTCTTTTTTTGTTAAAATTAATAATTTAATATGAAAAAATAATAGGTTAATTCGGGTTTAGAGATTTATTAATAAAAATTGTTTTATGCCAGGAGTAACTCCCGGCATGGTTAATTTGATATAGTATGAATAGCCGCTACTTTTAGAGGCTGTGTGATATATAATAAAAAAAATGATTTTAAAAATTATTTCACGTAAGTCCCTGTGAGAATTTAATAACTCTTTATTTTAATTTTTTTATAAAAGAAAATTTGAATTATCACACAGCCTCTTTAAATAGTTGCTGTTCAAAAAATACAACTATCCCGAACAACTCAAAAATCCCAGGGAAATGAACATTTTTTAAAATTTAAACTACAAGAAATAAAATTCGATTTCGTCTAACTAAAACTTGATATGAAATAATGTTTTATAGGTATTGCTTATTTACTATACATTATTTGTCATTCTGAGCGAAGCGAAGAATCTAATATGTGTGCTAGTGGGATATCCATGAGATTCTTCACTGCTTTCAGAATGACATCTATACCAAATTAGCAATGCCGTTTTATATCCGGTTTTTTCTAATTGAATTTATATACACGGAGAGATAGTTAGAATGGATGACGGTTCAAATCCCAAAAAGCCTTTGCGTTCATCAATGAATAAGATGAAGGATATATATGACACATACCTGAAAAATCAGGACCAGAAGCAAAATTTATCTAATTATGAAGAAACACAATCGGTTCAGCAAACCGAATTGGAAAAAATAATTGAAGATATTAAAGTACCTGAAATCGAATTGCCTGAAATTCAGGAATCATCTGAAGCATTTCCTGAAATTGACAAAATTAAAGAACTTGAGAAAGAAAGAGATGAGCTGAGAGACCAGGTATTAAGAGTAGCCGCAGAGCTTGAGAACTACCGGAGGCGTGTCCTCAGAGAAAAACGAGAAATGATTGACTATGCAAATGAACGGCTCCTACTTAATTTATTACCTCTGCTGGATGATTTAGGAAAAGCAATCGAAGCGGGTAAAAATGCCGTGGATTGTGATTCAATTCTAACAGGACTTGACCTGATATACCAGAAAGCACTTAAACTCTTCGAAAACGAAAATGTAAAATTAATGGAAAACACTGTCGGAAAGCCATTTGATGTGAATGAGCATGAAGCTGTTATGCGAATGACTTCGGAATTGCCTGAAGATTACATTATCAGCGAAGTGCAGGCAGGATATACGATAAAAGATAAAGTATTGAGACATGCTAAGGTGGTTACTTCAGCAGGTGAACCGAAAGAGGAAGAAAATGAGTAAAAGAGATTATTACGACATATTAGGTGTATCGAGAAACGCCGGTATAGATGAAATTAAGACGAATTACAGAAAATTAGCAATGCAATTGCACCCTGACCGTAATCCCGGCGATAAAACATCCGAAGATAAATTTAAAGAAGCATCCGAAGCTTATGAAATCCTGAGCGATTCGGACAAACGGCATAGATACGACCAGTATGGCCATGACGGATTACGCATGGGCAGGGATTACAGCGGCTTTTCAAACTTCGATGATATATTTTCCCATTTCAGTGATATATTTGCAGGTGGAAGCATATTCGATGATTTTTTTGGTACGGGTTCACGCGGCAGAGGACGTTCCCAGAGGCGTCCGGTCGGTGAACGTGGTTCAGATATGAAAATCCAGCTTCATTTAACTCTCGAAGAAATAGCAACAGGTATCGAAAAAACACTTAAGCTAAAAAGATATCTTGTCTGTGAGGATTGCAGAGGTACGGGAGCAAAAGCATCATCGGGATTCCAAACATGCCAACAGTGCAACGGACAAGGACAGGTACGGCAGGTTACACGTTCAATGTTCGGACAATTCGTAAACATCAGCACTTGCAATGTCTGCAATGGCTCAGGACAAATAATCCGCGAGTTATGTGAAAAATGCAGAGGTGAAGGAAGGTTCCAGGCGGAAGATACCGTAAAGGTGAATATCCCCGCCGGTGTGGAAGGCGGCAACTATATGCCGATTCGTTCCAAAGGAAATGCCGGAAGACGCGGCGGTGAGGCAGGTGACCTGATTGTCATTATAAACGAAAAGGAACATCCTGAATTTATCAGGCAGGGTGACGATGTGATTTATCATTTGACAATAAGCTATCCTTCGGCAGTACTTGGGGACGATGTTGAAGTACCTACACTTTTAAGCAAGGAAAAAATAAAAATATCTGCAGGTATGCAGCCCGGTACTGTAATCAGGTTGAAAGACAAGGGCATTCCTCATCTTAATTCAAATGGCAAAGGAAGCCAGCTTGTATATGTGAATGTTTATGTTCCGACTTCTGTGAATTCAAAAGAGAAACAGACTATTAAAGAGCTTGCAAAGAGTGAAAACATTACACCGAAGAAAAAATCCTCGCACACGGATAAAGATTTTATTGATAAGGTTAAGGATGCGATATTTTAATGAAACAGCAAGACCATAGACTCTTAAATATTCCTGAATCTGTACTCAATAAAATTAATTTATATTTAGATGAACTAAGTAAAAACAATATTAAAGTTCGTAAAGCAATTCTATTCGGTTCTTATGCTAAAGGGAATTATAATGAATGGAGTGATATTGACCTTGCTATTGTTAGTGATGATTTCGAAGGGTTAAGATATAATGACTTGGATAAGATTAGAAATTTTAATGCTATTACAAACTGGGAAATATCTCCCTTACCCTATAACTCTGAAACATTCGATAAAAATGATATTTTTATTAAAGAAATTATTGAGACAGGAATAAAATTAATTGATAATTAATTCTATTATTCAACAAACCTGTAAACATAACCAAGTTGAAAAAGTGGGAAATATTCACCCCAATCATCTAAAATATTTGAAATACCAAGTACCAAAAAATATTTTTCCTATTTCAAAATAAATATTTAATTGATTCGTAACATTCCTCTGTAATTTACAAATTGTTAAATGTAGCCGAGATTCATGTAATAGCATGGATGCGGGGGACCCAAAATCCGGGGCGTATTTTCCGAAAGGAAATAGGATAC
The DNA here is from genome assembly GCA_021824625.1 of Bacteroidota bacterium. Taxonomy (GTDB): domain Bacteria; phylum Bacteroidota; class Ignavibacteria; order Kapaibacteriales; family UBA2268; genus XYC2-FULL-35-21. The sequence continues at coordinate 4,590 of JAKAKE010000051.1, forward strand.
TTCCAAATCCGAGCCCGACAGCTAACCTCGTAGGCATAATGGAAGAGCATTGGACAGAAAACTGACTGCCCGGATGACTGTTCAGTTTTTTTTATATCTTGATGCCCTTTCCTCTAATGAGGGAGGAAATATGAATAACTTAGTTACTGATGCTGATGATTCTTTCACAAAAAAAGTTTTCAGGAAACTTATTGGCAAGCCGCGGGATTTAAACGACCCGGGTATTTTTCACAAACTTGCTCTTATTCCTTTTTTTGCATGGATCGGACTTGGTGCCGATGGCTTATCCTCATCGGCTTATGGCCCCGAAGAAGCGTTCCGAACAATTGGCACTCATTCATATCTCGCTTTATTTCTTGCTTTAGCAACTGCTTTCACTGTATTTATTATTTCTTACGCTTATTCAAGAATAATCGAACATTTTCCGCATGGCGGAGGCGGTTATATTGTTGCTACCCATTTGCTGGGAGAAAAAGCCGGAGTAGTTTCTGGAAGTGCATTAGTGATTGATTACATATTGACAATTACTGTGTCAATAGCATCATGCTCAGATGCAATTTTCAGCTATCTTCCGATTGAATATCAAAAATTTAAAGTTTTGTTTGCCGCTATTTTAATTATGATTCTTACGCTGATGAATATCAGGGGTGTGAAGGAATCAATATCAATTTTAGCACCCATATTTATAATATTTGTTATAACCCATTTGTTCATGCTCGGATATGGTATAACAAGTCATTTTTGGGAAGTCAGGCCTGTTTTAGCTAATGTACATTCAAACCTCACAAATGATATCGGCACTATCGGTTTTATTGGAATATTCCTGATTTTTATCCGGGCTTATTCTCTTGGAGGGGGTACTTACACGGGAATCGAAGCTGTCTCAAACGGCTTGCAGATAATGAGAAACCCGAAAGTCAGAACAGGTAAAAGAACGATGATGTATATGGCATCTTCGCTTGCATTAGCCGCAGGAGGACTTCTTCTATGCTACCTCCTTGTCGAAGTTAAAGTAACGAGCGGCAAGACATTAAATTCTGTTTTGGCTGATTCGCTTTACGGTAACTGGAAAATCGGAACTGTTCTCGCATTCATCACCATATTTTCTGAAGGAGCTTTGCTTTTTGTTGCCGCACAGGCGGGTTTCATTGATGCTCCCCGCGTAATGGCTAACATGGCAGTTGATTCCTGGCTTCCAAGAAGATTTGCTGCTTATTCTGACCGATTGACAATGAGAAATGGTATAGTAATGATTGGTATTGCTTCACTTATTCTTTTGATTTATACACATGGTTCCATTCAGGCATTAGTTGTTATGTATTCAATCAATGTATTCCTTACATTTTCAATCTCCGAATTCGGTATGTCGAGATTCTATTTAAAAAGAAGAAAGACAGATAAGAAATGGAAACAGCATATCAGCATTCATTTGATAGGACTTGTTCTATGTTTAACTATTCTTTCTATTACAGTTTTTGAAAAGTTCATGGAAGGTGGCTGGCTGACACTTCTGATAACTTCGGTACTTATTGGTTTGTGTTTTTTAATTAGAAGACATTATGAAAAAATTAATACCGATATTAAAAAACTTGAAGATGATATTTCTGATATTAAACCTGAATATAAACATAAACAATATAAGTTAGATAAAAATCAAATGACCGCAATACAGCTTGTTAGCGGATACAACGGATTCGGGATTCACACTTTCTTTTCGATTTTGCACTCATTCCCTCATCTTTACAAAAATTTTGTTTTTGTTTCTGTAGCAGTGATTGACCAGGGGCTATTTAAAGGGGAAGAATCATTAAAGCACCTGAAGACATCAATCGAAGATTCATTGAAAAAATATGTCGGGCTTGCTAACAGTTCCGGCTACCATGCTGAGTACAGGATGGAAACCGGTACCGACGTTGTTGAATTAGCTCCCTCGATAATAGAAGACATAACAAAAGAATATCCCAACTCTGTTGTATTTTCAGGTAAGCTTGCATTCAGAGCCGAAAAATTTTATCACAGACTCCTGCATAACGAAACTTCATTTGCTATTCAAAGAAAATTGCAGGTGTTGGGAATAACGAATGTGATACTACCGATTAAAATGGGAAAGTGAGAAAATAATTTTTCTATTATTATTGAAAAGTTACTTAAATTCGTAAATAATAATGATGAAAGGAATACTATGCCGGTTACACAATATCATATTGATAAATCTGTTGAATTAGCTAAGTTATTTGGAGCTAAAAAACTTGTTTTATTCGGTAGTTCTATAGATGACCCACAGAATGCAAATGATATAGACCTTGCAGTTGACGGTATAGAAGGTTTTAAGATATTCTCATTCTCAGATAAATTAGAGAGACTATTAAATATTCCTGTGGATGTAATACCTATGGATATTAAATCAGATTTTCTTGATTATATTTTAAAATATGGTAAAGTTATTTATGAATCCTGAAAGATTGAAGGTAGAAATTCTTATTGAACTGAAAGAAATGTCAATAGTTATTGACGACATTAATGTTTTAATGAATGAAACTGATTTAACAACTCCTTCAAATATTCAAAAAGCAGCAACATCATCACTTGTTGCTCAATTTTATACCGGTATCGAAAATATTCTAAAAAGAATTTCAAAATATCATAAAGTAAATCTTCCTAAAAGTGATAGTTGGCATATTGAACTTTTTGAAAGATTTTGTGAGTCTAATGATAAGAATCTTCCACTACTTTTTGATGATTTCTTAAAGAATGAATTAATAAATTATAGAAAATTCCGCCATTTTGTATATCATGGTTATTCAAATAAAATTTCGTGGGAAAGACTGTTATCGGGAATAAAAAATATTAACGATGTGTTCTTCAAATTTAAAGAATCTATTAATACTTATATAAAGTAACCGGTAGAAAATTTATATTAAAACATAATATTTTATTATGAATCTGAATTCGATAATTACCAAACTGCAAAGTCTTTTCGGAATTACTAAAAGCGAACTGGTTGTCGTTTTTTTTATTGTTCTTGGTTTGCTTGGCGGTGTGATTATTCAGAATTTATATGATAACAAAGTACATGACAAACGGCAAGACGAAATTGCGGATATAGTTTATCATTCTCTTGACAGCCTTGCAGAGGTTCAACGAACAACATATATCGGAAGCGATATTAAGGACAGTTCATTTTCAGAATTAGCAACAGCAGATACAGTAGTGAAAAAGGATTTCTTTTCATCACAAAAAAAGAAGGTATTTCCATCGGGAAAAATCAATCTGAATACAGCCTCAAAAGTGGAACTGATGAAACTCCCCGGTGTCGGCGAAAAAACTGCAATTGCAATCCTCGAATACAGACAGTCTAAAAAGTTTATCAAACCAAGTGATATTATGAAAATAAAAGGAATCGGACCAAAGAAATTTGAAAAGATGAAGGAGTATATAGAGGTGAGGTAGAGATATAAATTGAATAATTGTAAAAATGAGTAATATTTGATAATTTTGTCTTGATTATTTACAGTGTATAGGAAATCAGGATGCCAGTTATATCAATGTTTTATGGAATAATAATTATGATGTATTTCAAAGATAGGAAAAAGCATAAACTTCCTCATATTCACGTGAAATATCAGGAAAATGAAGCAGTAATAAACCTGAAGGACTCAAAAGTTCTTGAAGGCAAAATACCATCCAATAAGAAGAAATTACTTGAGGCATGGATTGAGTTACACAGAGATGAGTTATTGGCAAATTGGGAATTAGCAGTAAACGGGCAACAAGTTTTTCAGATTGAACCATTAAGATAAGGAAAAATAATGAATCCAAGAGTTAAAAAGGTTAAAGCAACAAGAGACTATAACTTGATAATTGAATTTACAAATGGAGAGAAGAAAAGATTTAATGCTAAACCATATTTAAATTCAGGTATTTTTTTGGAATTACTTGATTATGAAAAATTCAGGAAAGTAAGACCTTGTTTTGGTTCAATTCAATGGGAAACAGGTCAAGACCTTTGTCCCGATACTCTTTATCTCGAGAGTAAGAAATATTCTAATCAAAACTTATAACAAACACCAACCCCATTAATTCCAAAATTAATACTTACACCTTCATCTTTATTTTCGCTTCTGTGTAAATAAGGTATTAAATAACCCGATGCACTTCCGACTATTGCTCCAACAATTACATCAGTCGGAAAATGATCCCCTGATTCTATACGCATTATTCCGATTCCTGAAGCAAGCAAAAGCGAAGCACCCCAAACGTAGGGCTTATAATCTGAATCAGGGAAATAATCACTGTAAACAACTGATAGGAAAACAGCGGATGAAAATGCAATACTTGAATGTCCTGAAAAGAAGGATTTTTTTGCATCTGAATTTAATTTCCAAACAGTTGGAATTTCTGTATTATAAGCATAAGGCCTGATTCTTTGAACAGTCCCTTTTGCAAGATATGACAAAAAGCCGGAGAACATCATTGTTTCACCATACATTACTCCTATGGTAAACCAGTCATTTTTTATTTTATCTGAAAAAATAAAAAGTAATGGTGAGACAATTGAAGTTCCCAAAGCATAATCACTCAATTTCGAAATATTATCTGAATATTTTCCGGTGGCAAACCTATCAAAACCGTTAATATCGTTTCTATTCAGATTATTGAATTCATCAATAGTCATCGGTTTTACATTATTATCAAGGATTAATGAGACAGTACCTAATCCTATTCCTGAACCAATAATAATCCCATCCTGTGTCCAGTCTAATTTATATGGAGATTCACAATTAGTGGAAATATATTGCATGAACATCAGGCACATAGAAGTTAGTGCTAATTTATATATATGACTATTGAATTTTATTCCCATAAAAATAATTATATACGTCTTTGTTAAAACTTTTTATGAATAGCCACTATTTTAAATAGTGGAGCTTATAAAAACATACCATAGACTTTAGTCACTTATTTTAAGTGAATAAATCCCGCAATGTTTATGGCGTACAAGTCCACGACTTAAAAGTCGTGGCTATTCAAAATTATATTTTTTATTATCAGCATCTTTAAAAAACGTCTGCAATACTAAATTAGCAATATAAATTATGTAAAATTTGAAAAAATGAAAGAATTTTGAGAAGTTGAATAGTTTATATTGACAAATTTGAAGGAATGAGATGAAGTACACAATTTTTAATGCAATTCATAAAGAACTAAATGCCAAGATGGTTGCCTTTGCTGGCTATGAAATGCCTATTCAATATCCGAACGGAATTATTCATGAACATAATGTCGTCAGGCAAAAAGTAGGCGTGTTTGATGTTTCCCATATGGGTGAGTTTGAAATACGGGGTAAAGATGCACTAGCGTTTGTGCAGAAAATAACTGTTAATGATGCATCCAAACTTACAAGTGGTAAAATTCAATACTCTGCATTCTGCCTTCCTCACGGCGGCATAGTTGACGATTTGCTTGTTTATTGCATGGGTGATTGGTTTATGCTTGTAGTCAACGGAGCTAATATTGACAAAGATTTTGCATGGTGCCAGAAAAATACAGATGGTTTTGATGTTGATTTGAAAAATGTTACTGATGAAGTTAATCTTCTTGCCATTCAGGGACCTAAATCAATTGAAACTCTCCAAAAGTTAACTAATGTGAATTTATCCGAAATAGAATATTATAATTTCAAAAACGGTTCACTTGCAGGAGTTGAAATGATTCTGTCAAGAACCGGATACACCGGTGAAATCGGCTTTGAAACTTATTTCAGGGGTGATTTTCAAACTGCAGAACACGTATGGGATGAAATTTTCAAAGCTGGTGCCGAATTTGGTATTGAGCCTGTTGCATTAGCTGCACGTGATACATTAAGATTAGAAAAAGGATATTGCCTTTATGGTAACGATATTGATGAAACCACAAATACAATCGAAGCAGGATTAGGGTGGATTACAAAACCCGCCAAAGGTGATTTCAATGGTAAGGATGTGATTGTTAAAGTAAAAGAAGAAGGACCAAAGAGAAAACTTGTCGGTTTCATCGTTGAAGTTGAAAAATTTATACCGAGACATCATTACAAAATATTCGGAAACGGAAAAGAAATCGGACATGTTACAAGCGGCAACATATCCCCTGTTTTGAACAAACCAATCGGGATGGGTTATGTGGCAACCGAATTATCTGCTCCGGGAAGTAAAATTGAGATTGAGGCAAGAGGTAAGACATTTCCTGCAGTTGTAGTGAAACTGCCTTTTCTGTGAAATTGATGTCTGAACCAGAAATACATATTGAGAAAAAGAGGGTGAACCGGTGGAAACTTTTTGGTTTACTCCTTCTATCTTCAACACTCATGCTCCTATATGTTAGTAATGTACTTTATGTAGATGCTCAGCTTGAAGAAATGCAATCAATGAAGAAAATATATAAAAGTGTAAAGAACGGTAATGAATTGCTTAAAACAGAAATAATAAAACTTGAATCGGCTGATAGAATTATTCCTTATGCTGAAAAGGAACTTGGTATGCTCAAGCCGGACAGGCCGCCAAGGGTTCTTCAATTTAATGATTCGAACACACAGGAGTAAATTAACAAAATGTATTTTGAAGTTTCAGGTGTTAATGTCAGTCCTTTTATTCCGCCGCTTGTGGCTTTTATTATTTCTTTCTTTACTTCGATGGGTGGGGTTTCCGGGGCTTTCCTGATACTGCCATTTCAGGTCAGTGTACTCGGTTTCACAAGTCCGGCAGTCAGTTCGACTAATCAATTGTACAACATAGTAGCCATACCAAGCGGTGTTTACCGATACATCAAAGAAGGCAGGATGGTCTGGCCCCTCACATGGATTGTCATTATCGGCACTTTACCCGGTGTTTTTATCGGTGCCTTATTAAGAATAAGTTATCTTCCGAATCCTACTCATTTTAAAATCTTTGCGGGTTTCCTTCTGCTCTATATTGGTATTAAGGTAGTTCTGGAGGTTGTAAAAAGGAAAAAGAATAATGGGATTCAATCACCTGAAGAAAAATTCCAGGAGATGATGAAGAATTATAAAAATAATTCGTCCGATGAAAATAGACCTAAACTACCAAGAGTTACAGTTAAGAAATTTAATATTAGTCATCTTATTTATGATTTCTATGGGGAGACTTATGATGTTCAGTCTTATAAGATTCTAATAATAAGTTTCATA
>JAKAKE010000188.1 GCA_021824625.1 Bacteroidota bacterium
ACTGCAGGAAGACCCTGCTACAACCAATATACCGGTTGTTATTATCACCGGAATATCATCCGAGTTTAAGCAGTTCATTTCTACACGCAAACAGGTGAAACCGCCGATTGCTTATTTTGAAAAGCCGATTGACAGGGAGTTGCTGATTGCAAAGGTGAAGGAACTAGTGGGGATGTAATTTTTTTTGATGCCTTTTCCTTTTTCTTATGTCAATAAAGTCTGAACAGCAGATTAAACGAATTAATGGATTTCGCAGATTATTTATTTACGCTAAATCAGTATTGTATTGCAAAGCACGCAAAATTTATTAATTGTTAATTGTGAATTTTTTTTGGCAGAAGAATTTCTGCCCCTACATTTTGCATTTTGTATTCTACATTTTTCACTAAACACTCTTCAGAAAGAATTTTCAATTATCAAAATATATAACCACAATTCAACAGAAAAATTTTTAATGCACCACATTCACAGCACGTGTCTGCACGTAGCCGTCTGCTTCGGCACGGTAATAGTAAATGCCATTCTGGAGATTGTCAACATTGAACGATAATGTATAATATCCCGGTTCAACATTTTTTTCGAAGAGTGTGCTGATTAATTTCCCCTGAATATCATATAATTTTACATTGAACAAACAGGATTTCGGAATTGTGTAATTAAATGCTGTTGTTCTGTCGCATGGATTCGGATAATTCTGCTCGATGAAGAATGCATCGGGAGAATGTAAATCTTCTGCAGACGTAGGTACATAAGTCGTATAAACGCCGTTTGCATGAGTGCCTACTGCTACGAAACCATCTGACTGGCGAGTCTTTATCATCTGTATCATCACATTGCCGATTGAATTAGCACCTTCCTGCACCCACACTGTCTGGTCGCCGTTCAGTTGTGTTGTCGAAAATAATCCAATGCTTGTGCCGACAAAATAAATTGTCTGACCTCCCCTGTGAAGAAATGCGGCTGTACGGCAGGAAGGGCCAACACCCGAGCCATCTGAATTCTGCTCGAGATTGCCGCTTATGTTTGTAAAGTTAACACCTCCGTCGCTTGAGTAGAAGAGGCTTTGAACTTCATAATTTGAAAACACAACTATCACATTATTTGCATCAGCAGGGTCAAATGCGATACAGTCAATATATCCTCCCTGCGGAAAATTCTGGTTTGTTGCATCATAAGGTGTGGCAGTACCGTCCGCATTGTCAACCCTGTACAGCAAACCTTCCTTTGTTCCGATAAAAAGATAATTTGCAGGATTTTTTGAAATTGCGAGAGTTGAAAAAACAGAGTTATCTGCGGCAAATATTATTGGTTCCCATAATGCACCTGCATTGTCACCGCTAATATCATTATTCCTCCAGATAGCGTTAGTACCGGCAAAATACATAAGTGAATTATTATTAGGGTCTAATACAAACGGAGAGATGAAATCAAAATTCTTATTGTTTACCCTGTTACTCACCATCCTGTAAGTATTAAAATTATTATCAACATAGTCTTTGAACAATGTACCACCCTGGGAGGAAACGTAATAGTAACTATTGTTATCGGGTATTGCACAGAAAGAGCCGTCTCCTCCTGTAAGCCAAGTCCAGGCATCTCCGGGATTCTTTGACCCGTAAGTTCCGTTGTCCTGCATTCCGCCAATTACAGTATTATCTCCTGCGACAGATTCATTAATGGCTATGCAATAAAAATTTGTTGTCAGGTAGCCGTTGTCGAGGTTCTCCCATTGGACGTCAGCAGCCATGCAGTTGGGTGTCTTTTGCACGCCATGGTCGCTTCCGGTAAACATTACATTCGGATTTGAGGGATGAAATGCAATCGTGTGGAAATCCCAGCCGCTGTTCGGATAAGTCATATTTTTCCATTCGAGATAATCGCCATTAGTCCAGGAATTAGGGTCATAATTAGGATTATATCCACCAATCCAGTATGTCGGATTCATCAAACTCTTCGTGTCAATTCTGTAAATATTCGTTCCCGCAAAAAACACTGCAAATTCATCATCAGGCTTGACTTTAATTGCCATGTCATAACCCAACTGAGAGCTGTATGAACCGAATGAACCCTGCTGATAAGGCACCATATTGCTTAAGTTAACCCACTCATAATTCAGCGTTGCCGGCTCAATCATTAACCCTGCAAGCACATACCACTCTCCATTTTCCTGATTCTGCATGCCAGAGCCATTATTTACTGCAAGGAAATAAATCCAGTCCTCCTTAGAAGGTGCAATTCCTATAACACATCTGCCCAGAACTGTGCTGTTAAGTGCAGGCCAGCCGGAACCTGTTCCTGATAAGTCGTTCCATTGCTGATTCTCTGTCCTGTAGCAATAAACTCCGTAATATTTTGCAACTTGATAGGGATCTTCATAACTGCAAAAACTGCTTAATGTTGCATATACATTTCCCCTTGAATCAACTGCAACATCAGTGAAGTATGACTGGTTGGTTTTAAGTCCATCCCAAGCCCAAAACCAGTTCTCACCGCCGTCATTCGAATAAACTATTCCTCCTTTGATTGCCGCATAAACAACTCCGTTCTTGTCAACAGCCATGTTCCATACATAATCAAATACGTCATCCGTTTGGGGTGTACCCGAGACTGTTGCCGTAAGCGGGGACCAACTCGCTCCGTTATCCGTAGATTTATATATGCCGTCTCCCCTATAGCTTTTACCTCCTCCGCCGGCAACCATGGCATTACCCCAGCCTTCGCCCGTGCCGAAATACCAGGTGTTTGTCTGGCCTGCACGCGGGTCTTGTGCAATACAGCTTACGTTTGGCTGCTGCTCAGGTCTTGTTGTGCGAACCCATGACTGTCCTCCGTCGTGTGAACGCCACATACCGCCTGCTACAGAGCCGGCAAGCATAATGTTGGGATTCGCTTTATCAATTCCTAATGCACGTGTCCTGCCTCCGATATTGTACGGCCCGCGGTTCTGCCATACAGTAGCCTGGATTGAGTTATCATCATTTTTATTAATTCCGAAACTACCTTCTTTCTTTGGAAGAGTTCGGGCATATTCCTGTTCCTTGAGCTTTATTCCAGCAGGAATAACTCCCGTTTTTGGATTTATTAATTTCTGCATATCATATTGCTGACGCAGAGATGGATTGTCTTTTAAAACTTTAGATATGTTATTTGAATTGTCTTCAGCAGATAAAAGCTGAAAAGACATGAATAATACTATAAGCATGCTTACAGTATAGAAACAATGTTTTTTAATTGATTTCATATTTAACCCCAAATAAATTTATTATAAGGACGGATTAACTTTAAAAATTACACATTATTTTGGTAAAATAAAAAATAAATTGAAAATTCAGTCTATATTCCTCTAAGTATTTTTTAACGTTTTTTCAGATATTTGAGTAAAATGTTAATTTGCATATAACGTCAAATTTAGAAAATTGATTATCAATAAGGTGAAATTATGCAAGGAATTGATGTACAAACAACCAAAAACAAATTTAAAATTTCATTAGACAAAAAAATTTATAACGAGAAAATCATTTCATCATTATTGAATTTCCTGGAACTGGAATATTTAGCATCAAGGGTTGGTTTAGAAAATGATATAATGTCATTAGCCAAAGAAATAAAATCTGATATCTGGAAAAAAGAAAAAGTCAGATTAGGATATTAATTCCAATGAAAGTAGTTGTTGATACAAATATTATATTTTCTGCTTCACTATCAAAAAACTCAAAATTCAGAGAAATTCTTTCGAATAAAAATTATGAATTCTATGCTCCCTATTCATTATATTCTGAAATAATCAAAAATTTAAATAAAATTAAACATTTCTCAAAAGATACAAATTCAGAAGTAAATCTTTTTATTCTAAAAATCCTTGAGAAAATAAATTTTATACATCTCGAATTAGTCTCTGATGAAACTTATAAAAAAGCCTACTATTTTTGTAAAGAATAAGATGAAGATGATACACCATTTGTTGCATTAGCAATTCATTTAGATGCATTATTATGGACAGGCGATAATATTAAAAACCATCTTAAGAAAAAGGGATTTGACAAATTTTTTATTTACTAATTTCCTTAAACTTCCTTCAGCGATATCAACTCCGAAACATACTGAACGAGAGAAATCATTTTTGAATAGTGCATTCGCTTTGGCCCTATTAATCCGATGGCTCCGGAGGCAGAGCCAATGCGGTAATTTGTAACTATCAAACTGTAATCGTCCAAAGGTTCAGTACGGATTTCCTTGCCTATCAGAACCTTCACACCGTTTGTGTCCTCATATTTATCGAGCAGGTGAACGATTATTTCTTCGTTTTCTACTAGTTCAATAACACCGCGAACTTTGTCTAAGTCTTCAAATTCAGGATTCTTCAGCAGGTTTTGTGTCCCTGCAATATGTATTCTGTCTTTCGTACCCTGGCTTTCGAAGATTTTATCAATCGAGCCAAGAAACAACCTAATTAGAGGTGTGTCATAGTGACTGATGTCGCTGACCATCTCGAAGAAATTATCCCTTACGAACTTTAAAGTCTTTCCGGCAATTCTTTCATTCAGATAGTTTGTGATTTCATCAAGAAGCTTCAAGTCAATGTGCAATTCAGATTCAAGTGTAACTGTACGGACAATATTTGAATCGAGTGCTAAGACTACTAAGAGTTTTGTAGTAGACAATGCAATTAGTTCTATTTTCAAAATAATCAATTCTGTGAGATGAGGAATTTCCACAATTCCAAGGTAACGGGAAATCATTCCAAGCAGACGGGATGCATCCTTCAACACTGTATCGCTTATGCCTGCCGTCAGGTTTTTTTTCAGAGTTAGAATTTCTCTGCCGGTTAGCTTTTCAATATTCATCAGAGAGTCAACATAAAAGCGATAGCCCTTGTCGGTCGGGATTCTTCCAGCAGAAGTATGCGGATGGCTTATGAACTGCATTTCTTCGAGGTCGGACATCACGTTGCGTATTGTTGCAGGACTGAGATTCATCTCCTTCTCAAGATACTTTGCAAGGTGGCGTGAACCGATTGGTGCGGCTTTTAGAATATAAAGGTGAATTATTGAACGCAAAATATCCTTCTCGCGGGAAGTTAAATCCCTGCCGTAAGTATCATCCGATATGATTACATTAGAAGTCATATTAATAATAATATCACTAAATAATTCTCTCGCAGAGCCGCAAAGCCGCAGAGTTTATAGTTTATTTACAATTCTTTTTATACCATCTTTTATTAATGGTACATTAAAATTAATAAGTAATCCAAGCTTTAAACCTGTCAATCTCAAATATGTTAGTAGCTGTTTAGAGTGAACAGGTGTCAAGTTTTCAACTGATTTTAATTCATTTATTACTTTTTTTTCGACAATTAAATCAGTTCTAAATCCAACTTCTAATTTTTTATTTTCCCAAATAACCGGTAAGCTCTTTTGTCTCTCTACAGATAATTCTTCCTTATTTAATTCATATACTAGAATCTCTTCATATACACTCTCAAATAATCCCGGACCAAGCTCTTTGTGAATATGATAGCATTTATCTACAATAATTCCGGATATTTCATTTTCATGCATTATTAATACTTACTTTCTCTGCGACTTTGCGGCTCTGCGTGAAATTTAATTTTAATTGTATATTACTCAATACAAAAACTTCTCTTTTAATTTTCTATATACTACTACTGATACAAATTCGCTCACTCCTACTTGTATTTTGACAGTTCATCTTTTTTAATTCATGAATTTATTCAAAATTTAAAGTAATTTATTGAATCCTGCTTGTGTAAAATGTGAGTCACTCGTTAATACATTTCGTACATTTCTGTCTTTTAGAATTTCAAATGAAATACAATCTGTCAAACTCCAGTTTTTATCTTGTGTATTTTCATATAAAGCTAAACCAAGCTGATAATATTTATCTGATAATTTAATAACTTCAATATTTTCATCATGATAAATAGACTTTATTAAAATAATTCCTTTTTGTTTTAAATGCTGTTTTGAAAAAGAATTTCCCAATTCAAGAAGAATAAATTCAGTAGTTAATAATGATATTTTATTTTTATTGATAATATCGGCAATATTAACTGCCTTTTGATGAAGTTGATCTTTCTTTGAGGATAATGCTATAATATAGCTGGTGTCAATAAAGTATTTTTCCCTCACTTCATTCAACTCCATATAAATATTCATCAACTTTCTGAGACCAATCCGAAGGAGCATCAAAGTCAAGCTCAACAGCTTGCTCTAAAAAAGATTTTTTTTCGTTCTTTGAAGGTAAATCAATGATAACCTTGACTTTTGTCTTGGGCTTCAAAGGTAAATCTTTATCTAATAATAAAGTACGATTTTTGTATGTCGCTATTAAAGTTGTTTCCATGATAAAACCTAATAACAAAAAAAATTTATATGAAATACGTATTTAACTAAATTACATTTTATTGTTTAAATATAATAAATCAATACATAAACTTCTCTTTTAATTTTTTATACACAACATCTGGAACAAACTCGCTTACATCCTGCTTGTATTTTGCAAGTTCTCTGATAATACTCGAATTGAGATACGTATATCGTTCATGCGGCATCAGGAAAATCGTTTTGATTTCAGGCACAAGCTTGCGGTTCATTAGTGCTAACTGAAATTCATATTCAAAATCAGAAACAGCACGAATGCCCCGAATAAGAGCCACAGCATTTTTTGAACGGGCATACTCTATAATCAAGCCCTGGTGCATTTCAACTTCAACATTCGGAAGATGTTTAAGGGATGCGGCTGCCAATTCGCATCTCTCCTCGTCGCTAAATAAAACTTCCTTCTTGGAGTTGACTGCCACAACAACGATTATTTTATCAAACATCTGGGATGCACGTTCGATTACGTCCACATGCCCGTTTGTTATCGGGTCGAATGTTCCGGGATATACAGCAATTCTTTGCATATAATTCCAAAATTGTGTTAAGTATGATAAACAAATACGATTTCAAATATAATGAAATGTTCAGATATATTGGAATTATTAAATTCAGTAAAGTAATTCAGAATTTATTTAAAAATCCTTCTTAACAAAAATACTTTTTCCTATTAGGTATGGAATGAGAATCCATAATAATAGCATTCCTGACGAGAGCAACATTCCAAATGGACCGCCGAAGAATTTTTTAAATACTGCTCCGGTGTATCCCATCAAAGCAGATATATCAAATTTCAGCATGAGAAGTACTCGGGCGAGGTCTATCGGATTGAGCATTGTCATGCCGAGCATTGGTTTTTCGAGAGGATATTCAGAAAGCAGGTATGAACCAAAAAGCAAGGCTCCGTCATATACGACAGCCATGAAAAGCCATACGAATATTCCTATTCCAAGTCCCTTCACCTTGTCATCAGAACTGAGCGATATGAGAACAGCAAGGGAAGTAAATACAAAACTCAGTGCAACTCCTGAAAGGAGTAATATCAGTAAAACTGAGAACTGCCCAGATTCATCAACACCATGAAATATGAAAGGTAATCCAACTCCTCCGAGATAAGCAATTGAAAGAGGAAGAGCTAAACCAGAATACAAGCCTGCATAAAGAGTTTTTCTTTTGATTGGTTGTGCGAGAAGCATCTCTGTGAACTCTCGCGAGCTGTACATGTATATTATGCCATAGCTGATTGTTATTATTGGAATCAGAATCAACACAATGTTAATCATGCTCAACAGGACCTTTGAACTGCTGCCGCTGAACTGGAACATGCCTTCAGTGATGAGAAACAAAAAAGCAAAATAAATCAGTATCCATTTGCTCCTGATGACATCTCTCAACTCATACTTAATTATTTTGAGCATTGTATTCATTTGCCGTTTGACTCCATGAGTGAAGCAATAGTTCTTTCCAGATTGATTTTACCTTTTTCCTCGATTAAACCTTTGACTGTACCATTATAAATGATTTTCCCTTCGAGTATGAACACAAGATTTTCGGAAAGTTCTTCAATGTCGCTTAGTATATGTGATGTGATTATAATCGTTTTACCATTTTTGTTCTCTTTTTGAATTTTATCTTTTATTTCACTGCTGGATATAGGGTCCAGTCCGGCTGTTGGTTCGTCAAGAATCAAAATTTCAGGCTTAAACATGAAAGCAAGTGCGGCATTCACTCTCTGCCTTGTTCCGCCCGAAAGTGTTCCCATCATTTTATTAAGTTCATTATCGAGATTATAAGATTCGAATAATTCCTTGTCCACACCATTTTTCCTTGACCTCAAATCGCTGACCATATCAATAAGTTCGCCTACTCGCAGGTTTTCGGGGAAGCGTGCAATCTGGGGCATTGAGCCAATTTTATTTTTATATTCCACACCTTTGCTGATGTCTTTATCATCTACAAATATTTTTCCTGTGTCAGGTTTCATCAAACCGAGTATGGTTTTAATCAGTGTGGTCTTGCCGGAGCCGTTTGGCCCTATGACGGCAGTAATTTTTCCCGATTCAATTTCAAGATTGACATCCTTCAACACATGAAGTTTACCGAAACTTTTATTTATTCCTTCTATCCTTATCATTTCACTCTTCTCATCAATGGCTGAACATCTTCGAGTTTCACCGGGGTTAGGACAGGCACTACTTTTTCTGCTGCTTCAAGAATTTGAATGAACAAACTTCTCAGCAGAATCATTGCAGGTGAATTATTCTCTATAATGGCTGAGAATAGGCCCACAGGCTTATACGGGACATCTCCGTATCCGTCATGGTTCAGGTCGTAACCTGAATATTTGCTCCAGTAATTTTTTCTGAATGTTATATAGTTATTCTTACTTCCGGTTGACACATCAAATGTATTATCAATAAAATTATTATACACAAAATCATTATCTGTTGAATTAGACTTGATTTTCACAGCCCAGCCGTTGTCAATGATATTATTCCTCTCGAGCCTCACCCTCATTGTATTTTCAAGGTAAATAGCAGTTGAATTTTCATGGAATGTGTTATATTTTATTTCACTGTCGTTAATATCTTTAAGCAGTAAACCGTAAGAAGCAGGCCCCCAGTTGTTTTCAAATTTATTGTTATACATATGTATGAATTTGGTGTACATAACGGCAACGCCCCCGACATTTCTTCTGAAGATATTTCCTTTATAAACGCATCTGTGCGAAAACATAAAATGCAAGCCGTAACGAAGATTGTCCTCGCTTATATTATTAGTTATTGTAGAATTTTCTGAAAATTCAAGATATATGCCGTCCCTTTGATTACTAATTTTATTATTTGTGATAGTGATGTTTTTGCTGTACCAAAGATGGATACCGTTACCTGAGGTAGTCTCCGACTTGCTTTGCCTGCCTGCTATAATATTATTTTCTATTATGCAATCAGCACCAAAAGCGATATAGATTGCAAAATAATTATAAAGAATCTTATTGCCTTTTATTACACAATCTTTTGCACTGTCAATTTTCACACCCGCATATTCAGAAACAAAACTCATAGCTGAATTTTTTATGATGAGACCTTCTATCCTGACCCCATCGGATTTAATATGGAATAATCCCGATTTGAATTCAGCATCGACAACAGGGAAATTTTCACCGATTATTTGAACGGATTTATCTATCTCAATATCTCTTTCTTTGTAATATCCTTTTTTTACGATTAACCTGTCGCCGCTTTGGCAAAGTCTCAGGGCTTGATTTATACTTGTTAAAGAACCCGATTTATCAACGATAATATCCCTGGCGCAAAGCTCTGTTTGCCGAAGGATGATTATTGTCAATAAAAGTAATATATATATTTTGAAAATTGATTTCATTATTAAAATTTTCCAATATACTTAAATTGAATAGCCCCTATCTTCAGATAGGGGTAAAAGTAACCGATGACTACTGACTTTAGTCACTTAACTATATTTTAAGGGGATAAATCCCAGTTGTTTTTTTTGCCACACTCCACGACTTAAAAGTCATTGCTATTCATTTTTTTCGAAAGATTAATCCCGATTATAATTAATCATCACACTCCACGACTTAAAAGTCGTGGTTATTCAACACTACTCATCTAACCAATTCTTTTTCACTAAAGTTTTAACTTCATTCCAATTCAGAATGTTTCCTCCGTGCTGATTCATGCTCTTCTTGGCATCATTAATATTTGAATAACCTGAAAGAAACTCACCCATAGGGCTTCTCAGATTTTCACTATGCAGATAAAATGATTCTTCTGCATTTAAAAAATTTCCGGGATTATAATAATCAGTAATCCAGCACGAAAGCACATCAATACCTGATATTACTCCGCTTTGCAAAAAAGCCGCAAGACATTCTATGGAATCAAACTTTTCTAATTTCCCTTTTTTCGTAATTAATTCTGTTCCGAATTGCTTTTCGACAATTGACATCTTGCAGTAAGAGCACATATCCTTTCCGTAATCAATAGGCTCTGGCTCTCGGGTGCAAGCAGAAATAATGAAAATAATTATTATTAGTGAAAACATTAGTATAATTAATTTATCTAATCTCATTTCACACAACTTTCTCTTTTTTACTTTTGAAAATAGTTATAATTACAACAAATAATCCTATTGCAAATACACCAAAAATAATCCATCCGGCAAAGTCAGGCATTGATGTTGCGTAAAAATTCATTATCTGCTTTGAACCGATTAGAGGCGGCTGGTAAGACATTCCGGGTATTTTTAATGCGGCATCAGGATTGAGATGATGGCCGTAATCATACTCCCAATGCCAGAAATCATACATGCCTACCGCACCGATAACAAAAAATACAATCATCCAAATATATAGCATGATTTTTTTACCTGATATACCGGCAATTAAACCGAGTAGTATTAAAAAACCTATAATAAATGGCATGTATGATAATTCTGTTATCGAATCGGGAATGATTTTGTTCATGCCGATATAATGATTCAATTCGTTTATGTTTTTCAAATCATGTTCTTTTTCTCCCCTTATATCATTTATATAAATCTGCATTCCCATTCCTTCCGGATATTGCGGTGCATCGAGAGATATATACCATATAGGCAGAAAATATGAAGTTGTCAGTAGTAATGAGGAAATAACAATCAAGATTTTAAATTTCGTTTTCATTATTTTACCTTTTAATTTTATTACCACCCCTTTAAATTCCCCTCCTTAACTAAGGAGGGGATTCAGGGTGAGTTTTAATTTATGGGCAAACCTTCAGGTCTGCACCTTCATTTTACATTCAACTTTTTACATTATCAATTATCCATTTTCAATTATCAATTATTTCGAGCCATTATAGCTTATCGGTACATTCGTATTTGAAACACGAATATATCCTGACATTTCCTGGTGCAATGCAGAGCAAAAATCTGTGCAATAGAAGGGATAAACACCCACTTCTTTCGGCTTCCAGACTAATGTTCTTGTTTGACCGGGCATCACAAGCAGTTCTGAATACTCAGCTCCTAATATTGCAAAACCGTGTGGAACGTCCCAGTCCTGCTCAAGGTTGGTCGCGTGTATATATACATTATCCCCAACTTTGACACCCTCGATATTATCAGGAATAAAGTGGCTTCTTGTCATCGTCATATATATGTGTACATTGTTCCCCTCACGAACAACCTTAGCTTCCTTCTCACCTTTTGCGGCATAAGGATGTTTGTTCTGTTCAATCGGGTAAATCTTTTGTGAATTTTTCATCAATATTTCAGCAGGAATTGCCTGTGCATAGTATAC
>JAKAKE010000071.1 GCA_021824625.1 Bacteroidota bacterium
CTTGATTTTGGCATTTGTATACCTGCATTGTTTAACATAATGCAAATATACAAAATTTTATTCATTGTGTAAATTATTATTAGACTTTATATAAAATGGTTTTTATTGAATTTATTTCTGTAATTTTAATAAAGAAGTGAAATTATTAAGTTGATTATCATTTTGAAAAAAATTACTTAAATCAAAGTTATTTAATATTTTATATTTATCTACTAAATCAATTACTTTTTCATTATCACAAACTCGAAATATTGCAATCATTAATTTTAAATCTTGTGGTATTTGGATTGTAAAATAGTTCATATAAGTATAGTTTACTTGATCAGTTTGGTAATCATTAATGAATTTGTAAATAAATGATATTGAAAAGAAAATATCTATTAATTGAGTATAAAAAATTTTCTTTCTTTGATTGAAAGTTTGTTTAAGGTTTTGTTCATTTTCAAAATTATTCAGTTTAAAAAAATCTCTGATACAGAAGGATAAAAAATTAACACCTTTATAAGGATTTGGATTACTGACATCACTTGAAATATCATAATATAAAGAATCAATCTGTTTTAATAAATTATCAATCATTTTATAATAATTATTCTCAAAAAATAATTTTTCATTATATTTAATTTGCTTTTGGTAATATAGTTCTTGCTTTTTAGAATAATTATTTTGATTAATCCATGTGAAAAATATAAATATAGCAGCTATTATGGCAGCTAATGTTCCTAAAGAACCTGCTATAAAATTCCCATAGCTAGAAAAATTATTTAAATTGCAATTATTAATTAATGAAAAAGGAGGATTACAAGCAAATAATAACATTGCAATTATTGCTATAATTAAAACAAAAATAACTATTGCCAATTTCATTTAATATCTCCCGTTTAAAATTTAATTAATTACAAAATAATTGCATACAATAAAGACCTTAATATTATTCTGAATTCATTAATCTAATCTTTAGACCTTCAAGAAACGGCCTTGCAAGTTGAGGATCAAAATCATCAATAGTTGATTTACCCCAAGCTTGAAGTTTGAAGAATTTCCCAACATTTAAAAAGAAAAAATATTGGTTATCAATTTGAAGAACTCTATATTTATCACCTTCTGAAAACCAAATTTTTGAAGATTTCCCATAATCATCTATAACATTTTCAATGGATGCATCAAAAAGATTTTTACCTAAATCGATATTAACTATATTAAACTCACCAACAAAGATAACTTTTTTATGTTCTAATAAAATTAATGTTCCTTCATCTATTAATTCATCAGAAAAACTTAAATCATTAATTGTTGTAGGATTTTTAAAATATTTAGAAAATTCTGTTGAATCCAAAGAAATATAACCATGATCTTGATCTGGATTAATATAATATATCATAGAGGAATCAGGAGATATATAATTGGTAATATGATAATAAGAATAATAATCATAGTAGGGTTCTTTTAACTTACCCCAATAAAAGAAAACATCATTTATAAATAATTTAGTTAGGTCAAGCCCTTTAAAAGATAGTTTGTTATATTCAGTATCATTTGTAGAAACATCTGCTGTTGTTGATGAATAATAATTATATTGATTACTTAAATATTTGAAATAGTTGCTTACACTTTCTCTGATTATAATAAAGAAAGCTAAAACAAGTAAAATAGAATATAAAAAAACTAATAAATTTTTATTATTTAACTTTTGAGCTAAAACAATTGTTAAAGCTACGATGGCTAAAATAATACTTGAAAGAACAATTGCCTCACCTATGTGCATAAAAAACCTTAAATAATTTAAATAATATTTAAATTTTCAATAATTTGAAAAACATCATTACCTAGGTGGCCTTCTCCCTGGTCTTCTCCCCGGTATATAACTTGTTTTCCAAGGCTCATAATTAATAGAAACAGAAATCACTTTTCTATCAGGTTTCGATATTTTGCCATTTAATGTATTCTTGGCAACTGCACTTAGTGGTACTTGTATTGTACCAATAATTCTGTCCTGTCCTTTAGGAAGCTTTCCTGTTATATCAAAGTAAACTGAATATGTACCACCTTCGCCTTTTTCTACAACACCTGAACCTTCAACTAATTCAAATCCCTCAATACCACTGACATCTATCTTTCCAAGTGTAACGTCAACGTCTGCCTTTTCAGATGATCCTTTTGAATCACCTAGAGGTGATCCATCAGCGATTATTCTGGTAATTCTAATTGAAATTTTTCTTTCTTGACCGGAAATACTAACTGACTTATCACCAATATACAATTTTGGAGGTTTCTGTACTATTGAAAATGTTTCGAGCGGGAATATATCAATTTCCTTATCTGTATAAGGTTGTATCCAGGTAATTCTGAGATTCAAATTATTAATATTTGAACTCAGGAATATTGCTTCAGAAAGTTGTACTGTGTATCCGTTAAACGGCGCTCTTTGCTGGTCAACATCAGTGTATAAGTATGTCTTAAATTGATTTGGTTTGATTTTACCACTTGAGTTCGGTTCAGCATTTAATGTTATATAATTACCATAAGTAGCGGCAAATGTAACTTGGCTTTTTAAAAGTCCTTCATTAACCAATCCGGTTTTGAAAATATATAATGGTACTTCTATCGTATCTGATTCACCACCAAGTATATGAACAATTTCAATATAATATTCACCCGGGGTTAATTTTGATTCAACATAACCATAATAATATCTTGAATAACCACATTCAGGAGTTCCAGTGCTGTCAACTTCGTCCATTGGTTTAAAAGTGATTCCTGCAACTGTAGTATTAGAATTTATTTCGATAATTTTTCCTTCAAGTATGTTATCCCCTTGATATGGACTTATAGCAAAATCAATAACCGG
The DNA here is from genome assembly GCA_021824625.1 of Bacteroidota bacterium. Classification (GTDB taxonomy): domain Bacteria; phylum Bacteroidota; class Ignavibacteria; order Kapaibacteriales; family UBA2268; genus XYC2-FULL-35-21. The sequence goes on from JAKAKE010000071.1 coordinate 2,849, forward strand.
TTCAACTGCATCAAAACAAGACTATTCATCTGCAATAAAAATTACTGGTAGTGTTTTACACTTTTCTTGTGTAGATGCACAATTCCACAGGATAAAACTGATAAATAAAATGACAAAAATGTTAATTTTATTTTTCATTTTTTCTTCTCCATTTATTTTAAATAATTTTTTAGCAATTTCCAAAATACCACATTTCTTTTTTTCTATATTTCCTGAAATGCGGAATCTATCTATATTATTGAGTTATTTTCAAAGAAAAGTAATTCGGTATAATCTATTTTATTTCCAAATAATTTATGTTATAATCAGTATAAAACTATATAATTTTTTGTTTTAATGCAAATTTATTTTTGAGTTTTCGTATTCATACACACCCCCCTGCCCCCCTCTTTTTAGAGGGGGAAACTTTTTGATGTGGGTTTTGGCTATGGATTCCGTGTCAGGCACGGAATGACAGAATCAATTACGAATAATGATTACGAATGAAATTGATGTGGATTATACGCTATGGATTCTGAACCAAGTTCAGAATGACAAGCAGAAATTAAGATTTAAGAACAAGGATTAACGATTTTTGATTTAAGAAGGATTGTTATGTTATCCCTACGGGATTAGTGTGGTTGCGGTGATTTGTTTTCTACTAATATTTAATCACTACGTGATAACAGAGGATAGATTAATTTTTCACCCCCACTGCCCCCCTCTTTTTAGAGGTGGGAAATCCCCCTGAATCCCCCTTTTACAAAGGGGGAAAATTTATTTTACTGCAATTACTGATATTTCTACATGAGCACCCATCGGCAGAGCCGTTACCTGTATGGTTTCACGGGCGGGGAAATCTGCCGAGAAGTATGAAGAATATACTTTGTTGACCGCACTGAAATCTTTGATGTCTGTCAGGTAGATAGTAGTTTTGACAACGTTTTCAAAAGTACAACCTGCTGCTTCGAGAACGTTTTTTAAATTATTCATAATTATTTCAGCTTCCTTTGGGGCACCACCTTCGGCGATTTTGCCTGTAGCTGTGTCGAGTGCTATCTGACCGGACAGGTAAATCGTTCCACCTACCTTGATAGCCTGAGAATAAGGACCAATTGGCTTCGGTGCCTTGTCAGTGAAAATTACTTTTTTGTCTTTTGCGGTTAAATTCAAAGACATAAACAAGCAGAAAATTAAAATTAAATATTTCATTTCATCCTCATTAACTTATGATTTTGCCATTTCTGTTATTGCTTCGACAAGGATGTCGAGGTCTTTGGTAGTTGTGTAAACATGCGGAGTAACACGCACACCTTTGATGTTCTCCCAGTCAATCGGTGTTGTATGAATCTTGTATTTGCTTAGTAATGTACTTTCGATGTCGCCCGGTTTCATTCCGTCAATGGAAAAAACAGCCAAGGCGCATGAGTAGTTCTCTTTTAGAGATGTCTGAAGTTTTACCTTGTCGAGTTTTACAACTTGGTTTGCCCAATAATTTTTTAGGAAACGTAAGCGTTCTTCTTTTCTTTTTGTTGTGATTGAATTATGAAAATTGATTGCTGTTCCGATTGCATGCTCTGCCGGGAATGAACGTGTGCCGAGTGTTTCAAACTTTTTTATGTCCTCACTTTCAGGTTTGTCGTTCGGATAAAGGGGCCAAATTGTTTTGATTTTATTTTTTTTTACATAGAGCATACCCGTGCCGAAGGGGGCGCAGAGCCACTTGTGTAAGCTGGTGCCGAGAAAATCACAGTTCAGGTCATCAATTTTGAAATCAATATGAGCAAATGAGTGGGCGGCATCAACAATAACATCAATTCCGAATTTGTGTGCTTCATCTGCGATTTTTCTCGCAGGAAGAATCTGACCGCTCCAGTTAATCATGTGAGTTATGTTGATGGCTTTTGTTCTTGAGGTGATTGCATTTTTATATTGAGTTACAATTTCATCATCATTTTCAAGAGGGAGATTGAGATTGACCCATTTAATTACAATACCATCACGTTTTTCCCTTTGTTTCCAGGCATTAATTACATTTGGATAGTCCTGCTTTGTGAGTACTATTTCATCACCTTTTGTCAAATTCAATCCAAAGATGACAGTATCGAGGGCTTCTGTTGTGTTTCTGCAAATTGAGACTTCCTCGATTGAAGTGCCGGCTAAATTTGCAAGTCGTTTCCTAAGCAACTCTCTCCCTTGGTCAAGAATTCGCCACATATAGTATGACGGTCCTTCATTGCACATCCGATTAAATGTATCGAATGCATCCTGAACGACTTTTGGCTGTGGGCTGACACCGCCGTTATTCAGATTAATCATATTCGGATTGACAGTATAAGACTGCTGAACCCAAGCCCAGAAATCCTCATCCTGTGCCGAATCTTCGGGAGATAGTCCCAAAAAGTTGTTATAAGAACTTTCGACTGAATCTTTCGCCTTTGCAGGGAAATAAGAAAAGAATGGTGCCGCTGTCAGGAAAACACCAAGATACCTGACAAAGTCTCTTCGCCGGAATTGCATTTTTACCTCAATATTGTTTGGCAGAATATTTTGAAATGCAATAATAGAAATTTTTAGTGATAAGTCAAATAATAAAGTAAAATTTTCTTTAAATAGTCAATGTTTTTACATAAATTTTACTTATTCAAAATCAATTGTTTCAGAGAACTTATAAAAAATTGACAAATAAGCGGGACATAGAACTAATCGTAATTTCTTACAATTCATGTCAGATGACTCTCGATTGTATAGAATCAGTCATCAATACGACAGAAGGCTTGGATGTTGGAATTACAGTTGTTGACAATGCTTCGACGGATGATACTATCGTAGAAGTTATTAAGAGATTTCCAAAAGTAAAAATAGTATCTAATGAGTCGAATCTTGGATATGCCGCTGCAGTTAATGCAGGTGCAAAAGCAAATAATTCAGAGTATTCAATTATATCGAATAATGATGTAATTTATCTGGGAGGTTCAATTGAGAAACTTGTAAATTATTTAAGAGAAAATCCTGGTACTGCAGTAACAGGTCCCCAGCAGATGTATCTTGACGGCTGTTGGGAATACTCTCATGGCAGGCTTCCCGGAATAGTACTTGGATTAAAAAATCTTTTTCTAATTACTTCAATCCAACAAAATTGGCAAAGATTGAAGTGGAAAAAGAAAAATGCAGGGATGAAACCTAAGAATACTCAATACATTGATGGTGCGGTGATGGCGATTAGGAAGGATGTATTTGACAGCCTGAACGGGTTTGATGAGGATTATTTTTTTTATACCGAAGAAGCGGATTTTTGCAAGCGAGTAAGAGATAAGGGATTAAAAGTAAAATTTATACCTGATGCAGTTGTAACTCATATCAGGGGAGGAAGCTCAGCAAGGATGGGTTATGATGAAAGAAAAGTCCAGGCATTTATTAAAAGTAAATTTATTTATTGCGACAAGCATTTTTCATCAGTTAGGACAAGAATTTATGCAAGTTTGGAAATTGTGCATAATTATTCAATGATTTTAATGTGGAAACTTATAAATTTGTTTTTCACAAAGGGTAAAAAACCATATATTCAATCGAAGATTAATGTTTATAAAGTTATAGCTAAGACATGGAAAAATGTTTTTGCGAAATATTTGAATAAAGAAATATTTGAAGAAAAATAAAAAACAATTTATTAATTACTTTAGAAGATAATATGAAAACCAAGACAGAACAAAGCCCGGTGGTCGAACAGACTATTCCCGAAGAAAAGCTGAAAGCAGTAAAATTTGCAATGGAACAGATAGAGAAACAGCATGGCAAAGGTTCAATAATGCGGCTAAGCGATAAGAATATTGTGCAGGTTTCTGCTATTCCAACAGGATGTTTTTCGTTTGATTCAGCAATTGGTATAGGTGGTGTACCAAGAGGCAGGATTACTGAAATATTCGGTCCCGAATCATCAGGCAAAACAACCGTTTGTTTGCATGTAATTGCCGAAGCACAGAATCTGGGTGGAATTGCAGCATTTATTGATACGGAACATGCCCTGGATGCTAATTATGCCAAGAGGATTGGGGTTGACCTGAACAATTTACTTTTGTCCCAGCCTGAATTTGGCGAACAGGCACTTGAAATCGTTGATACACTTGTTCGGAGCGGAGCTATTGATGTGATTGTTATTGACTCGGTAGCCGCATTGACTCCGAGAGTTGAGATTGAAGGCGACATGGGTGATGCACAAATGGGCTCTCAGGCGAGACTGATGTCGCAGGCTATGAGGAAACTGCAGGCGGCAATAGGCAAGTCGAATACATGCGTTATATTTACGAATCAGTTAAGAAGCAAGATTGGTGTAGTTTATGGTAATCCCGAAACCACGACAGGCGGAAACGCATTGAAGTTTTATGCATCAGTCAGGATTGACATAAGAAGAAAAGAGATTATCAAGGAAGGGCAGGAAATCGTTGGGAACAGAGTAAAAGTTAAAATTGTGAAAAACAAGATTGCACCTCCCTTTAAGGAAGTTGAATTTGACATTCTATATAATGAAGGAATTTCGAAAATCGGTGATTTGATAGATACCGCTACTGAATTTGGTATTGTAACAAAGAGCGGCTCCTGGTACACTTTCAAGGGTGAAAGAATGCAGGGCAGGGAAGGATTGAAGAAGGTTCTGGCTGATGACCCGAAACTTTTGGAGGAACTTGCTATTCAAGTGAAAACTTCTCTGAATATGCCGGTTGAAAGTAAATAATTTTCAATTTTCAATTTTGCAATTTTCAATTTTCAATCAATGTTATAATTTTCAATGTTAAAATAGAAATGAACATTACAGAATTTTAACAAATTATCACTTTAAAGAAATAAAAATTTTGAATTTATTAAATATTTCGAAATTAATTTCATTGAAAATTCAATGAAAATTAAAAATTAGAAATTGAAAATTTCATTCTTCTACGAATACTAATATGTTACGTTACACGAGTTATTATCACACTGTATTTAAACATGATTGATGAACTCAAGATAATATCTGTCAAAAGCAAGAAGAATGGGCAGAGCTGTGTTGTCTGCCTAAATGACGGAGAAATTTTTGAATGTTCTTATGATTTGATTTTGAAATATAAATTGGGCAACGGAAGCATTATGGTTCCTGATTTACTAATTGAATTGAAGAAAGAACAAAGAATATTTGATGCAAAGCAATCCGCATTCAACTATGTTTCATACAAACCGAGAACTGAAAAGCAAATCAGGCAAAAACTCAGGGATAAGGGGTATGAAATAGATGAATCAGGCATTGCAATTGAGTTCCTAATCAAGTTCGGCCTTGTTGATGACGCAAAGTTTGCAAAGCAGTTCATTGCTGATTTTTTAAAAAGGAAATCATCGGGTAAATCAAAGATAATGTCCGAATTGATAAGTAAAGGTATTGACAAATCAGTTGCTCAAGAAGCTTTGGAAGAATATTATCCGCATACTGAGACTTTTGAAATTGCCCTAAAAGCAACAAATAAAAAATTAAGCCTTATTCGTCATAAACCAAAAGAAAAGCAAAAGGAATATTTAATAAGGTATTTACAGTCTTCAGGTTTCGACTGGGAGATAATCAGAAAAGTGTTGAAAAATATTCAATTTGGTGATGATGAATGAAACAAATAATAAAAATAAATATTTTATTTTTTTACATAATAATATTTTCTTCAAGAGCTTATTCAGTCTCTAATCCGGATTCGATTAATACATGCAAAGAAAGGCTGCCAAGCGAAATAAACAGCTACCAGCCTGTACTGGTGCCGGTTCTTACTCCTGATGGCGGGAGACTTTATTTCGACAGGAAATCTCACCCGAACAATACAAATAAAATCAAGGATTTTGATGATATATGGTATTCGGATAAGCAATCACAAGGAGTCTGGAATGAACCAAAGAATTTGACTGAGCTTAATACAGATGATTCAGACGTGTTATTCTGGATTTCTCCCGATGGGAGAACAGGACTTGTTTATGGAATTTACCCGGATGATAACAAATCAAAAAAACAAGGATTTTCTTTTTCCGAATATGATGGCGATAAATGGTCTGAACCTGTGCAATTGAATATTAAGAATTTCTATAATGACTCATTGCATTTTTATGCTAATCTTTCAGCAAGCGGAGAAATCCTAATCATGTCTATCAGCCGTAAAGATGCTGCAGGTGGATTAGACTTATATGTATCCTTTTTAAATGAGAAAACCCGGGAATGGTCATCACCTATGAATATCGGCAAGGATATTAACACAAAAGGTGATGAAGAAGCCCCATTCCTGGCTTATGATAACAAGACATTATACTTTTCGTCAAATGGTTATCAAGGAGAAGGTGAACAGGATTTGTATTATTCGAAGCGACTTGATGAGAGCTGGAAAAAATGGAGCAAACCCCAGAACCTTGGAAAAGATATTAATACAAAATTCAACGAACATGGATTTTGTCTTAATGCACTTGGAGATTCAGCGATTATCGTTTCTTATGATACAGTGAGCAAGAGAAAAGGATTATATTGGATTTGCCTGCCTAATGAATTTCAGACTGAACCTTATATAATATTATCGGGAAAAATAAATATTGAGGATAATGAAGGAAAGATTAAAAATGTTAAAATTATCGTTAATGATAATCCGGAACAAAATATAAGAATCGGAAAAATGAAAAACTATGCAATTGTTTTACCGGTGAAGAAAAATTATAAAATAAGATTTGAGACAGAAGAACATGGAAATATTTCTTATAATTTGGATTTAAAAAATGTCAATCAAACACAAATTATAAGACAAGACTTTACTTTTCACAGGGAGGAAAATTTAAATGATAAAATTCTGATTTATTTCGACACAGATTCATACGAATTAAACGAAGAAAGTATAAAAATTTTAAATGGAATTATTACTGCGATACCGAAAAATAAAATAATTAAGATTTTTGGCTATACCGATGATACAGGTTCAGATGATTACAATATGATTTTATCAATGAAAAGGGCAAAACAAGTAAGGGAATATTTGGTTAATAAGGGTTTGAAAACAAAAAATATTCTAATCCATGCTTTGGGTGAAAAAGAACCGATTTCAGAGGATAACAGCCTTAACCGCAGGGTGGAAATACTATTCAAATAATTAAAATATTTAATATTTGCAACACACAACAACAGCAAATCATAATCAAAAATTTTCACAAAATATTTCCAAAATCTGTAATAGTTTAGTAATTTGCATTTTTACTATAAATAGTTGTATTGTTAATACTATACAAATTTTATTTAGTTAAATAAAAAATAATAAAGCTAATAAATATGAAGTCAAAATCTACAGTTCACATATATTTAATCATTATTTTCTTGTCTTTATTTTTTGCCTCATGTAAAAAAGAAGAATCTGAAGAGTTACCATCAAAACAAGAATATGAAACAAAAATTTTCAAGCTTTCCAAATGGGAATTTTCAATAGGTGATACAATTGAAGTTTATGGTAAGAATTTTGGAGGAAGCAGGGGAAATAGAGTATTAGTTTTTGATGGCACTGAAGTTAATGATGATGAATATCTCAGTTGGAATGACAGTACAATCAAAGTAATTGTTCCTGAAGATGCAATCAACATTTCTGCCGGTGAATCAGGTATAATCAGTTCTTTGTCAAATAAAGGAAAAATATATGTCATTAACAGAGAAAGTAATACACTTAATTACGAAGTTTTAAGGCCCTGGTTTGTTATTATTATTAATTACTTTGTTTCAGTATCTTTATTGATAACGGTAATTTTTATATACCTGAAAATCAACAAAATGTGGAAACGTAAGCATGAGCGTGAAGTTGCCGAGAGTCAATCTCTCGTAGGTTTGTCAATATATGTAGTAAATTGTATCCTTTGGGTTTGTTATTATGCTTTTGTTGAATTTGATCAAAAAAGTCTTGCCGATACATCAATATACATCCTTGAAGGCTCAATTTTCTTTCTGATTGGTACGGGAATTTTTGTTAAAGGGCAGAGAAGGCTTGGTTTGTGGAATTTGATAAAACAAGCTCTCAGGTTGGAACGTAAGGAAGCAGACTACTTATTGAAAAAGTGGTTCCGTCCCGCTAATGCAGAAGCCATCATTGGGATTTTGCATCAGATAGCAATGATTGATGAAGAATATGACCCTAAGGAAGAGGAATTAATTAAAGCATTTGCAAAGGAATGGAATATTGACTATAGTCCAGATAGGATGAATCTTGAAAGGCATAAGGACACTGAAGATAATTATATCCGTTTGAGAAAAAGCGTTGAAAAGTATCTTGACCGCGAACCTCCTTTGGAGCAAGTAGCTCAATTGAAGGATATGATTACAACTATGATTCAGGCAGACGAAAAGATAACTTATGAAGAGGAAATGATTAGCTCTGAACTTCTCCCGATGATAGAAAATTACCTGAAGGGAGATGAAGGAACAACCCAATATCTGGTGCTAATAGTTCCACAAAGGCCCGAACAGGAAGATTCAATTGCAGAACTTCTACCAAATGCAGAAAAGATTTACACTTCAGGTGGGATGGCATATATGATTGATTCATTCTATTCAAAGAAGTTTGCCGAAATGGTTTGTAATCAATATAGAGAGATTAACTATTTTACAATTGTAAATACACCTGAATAATAAGAAAAGAACATTGAATTGAAACATTCAATTTTTTATATGATAAGAAATGATAGGATATAGAAATATTATAAAAAAAATTCTCAAAGTAATTTTATATTTTTTTATTTTTTTTGCAATAATAAATAATACTTATTCTCAAATAAGATATAATATT